>JBCNOX010000188.1:0-8716 GCA_039593645.1 Pseudoduganella sp. | reverse complement strand
TTTACTGTCTCGCTGCATTCCCCTCCACGTCATCGAGCGCGTTCTCTGCGCCCCCATCGATGCTCGCCGCACGCCGATGCGCGCCAAGGTACCTACCGAGTAGCGCGCCCAGTCGAGCCCATGCGCTTGCGCTCCGGATCGGACATCCCCCCATTCTGGCCTGCTGTACTAGTGTGGCGCCCGTCCACGCCGCCGCTTATGGCGATACATTTCCTCATCCGCTCGCACCAGGTATTCGGAGAGCGTTTCCTCGCTGTGGATATCGCAATTGATCACGCCAATGCTCAGTGACATCGTGAGGCCCCCTTTTCTACCTGCATTGAACTGAGCAATCTTGGCGCGGATGCGCTCGACAATGGTACGCGGCGTCGCGTTGTCAAACGTAAATGCCGCAAATTCGTCGCCACCAACGCGCCCCACCACGTCCGCGTGCCGGAACGCGCTGTGGAAGATGTTGGCCGCGTCGCGAATCAGTTCATCGCCGGCAGCATGACCCAGTTGGTCATTAATCAGCTTCAACCCGTCCACATCAGCGAAGATTACTGCGCACGCCAGTTCCTGGCGGCGGGCGATCAACAAGCATTGTTCCGATTTCACCAGGAATCCCCGCCGATTCTGCAGGCCGGTCAACTCATCTTGCGCAGCCAGCTCACGCGCTTCGACCTTTTCATGCTCGCTCACCCGCAGTTCCTCCATGTGACGTGATTGTGTCGCAGCAAAGGCCTGGTATTGCTCCTGCACTTCTTCTTCCCGATGTAACTGGTCCAGGAGGTTGTTGAGACGGACACCGGCCAGTTCCGCGATGCGGGGAAGGAACGCGAGCGCTTGCTGCTGCACTCCCTGCTCCGGCGGCACCTGCCAGCTCAGCGCAATATAGCTTCCGTTGATGTCATCCGAGAAGGGGGCCACCACGTGGCTTCCGTTGTCCAGCGTGAATGCATGCAAAGGGAGGGGAAGCGTGCCGCTTCCGACCAGCTTGCGCACCTCGCTGCACATGCGATGGTTGAGTTCCAGGCAACTGCCTCCGTCCGGCGTGTCGAGGTAGAAGCAGCTATCGCCGCTATCGCTATGACTGATGAGCAAAACCGCGTCCGGCCTCTGCCCGGGTAAGCCTTCGGCCACCGCGCGCAGCGCCGCTTCCACGCTGTTTGCACACAACAGCGCCTTGGCGATCCGCAGAAGCGCCAGCAGCTCACTTTTGCGTGGCGGGCGCTTCGTGCCAACGTTCACCTGTGCGCCCGTCCGAACACGCTTTCGCCTTGGCAGCACTGCCCCGTACGCATCGGACATGATTTCGATCTTTTCCATTGTTCATGCGCTCAAAGTTCGAGCATCCTGTACGGCATGGAAAGGCCTGCTGACTGCCGTTGGGCCAACCTTTTCAGCGGTCACGCGACGGACTTGCTGCCACTCGTCGCCCGTCAAACCCGTCACAAGGTCACTCCCTTGCATAGTATCAGCATGCAAGCCAGTCACGCGTTCCCGTTGCATGGGCTTCCACAGTAACACGCGCCGAGCCCATGTGCCGATGGCGATTCCTATCAGATCTTTCAAGATGGTAGGACTTCGGCTTGATTGCCGACTTTGTGCAAATAGCGCTAGGTGTGGCGCCCAAAGCCTTGTATATTGATCTTACCGCGTATGAAGCACCGCAAATGATTGGCAGTCTCTGTCCTGTCTTGCCGTACCTGGCAACTCCTGTCTGATTCCCTCGCTTGTTGACCCTGCTTGTTGGCGCGCATCGCCGGGCAAGGCCAGACTCTCCACATCTATGACGAGGTTCTATCATGACTACGCAAACCGGTATTGTTAAATGGTTCAACGAAGCCAAAGGCTTTGGCTTTATTAGCCCCGACACAGGCGGTCCTGACCTATTTGTCCATTTCCAGGATATCAAGGCGACGGGATTTAAATCACTGGCTGAAAATCAGCGCGTGTCATTCGAACGCGCCCCCAGCCCCAAGGGTGAAAAGGCCACCAACGTTACGCCCGCCTGAGCAGGTCGACCACCGAACCGCCGCCGCAGTGCCGGCGTGAGCCCCAATCCTTCGCGATCGTGCACCCGGATCAGATTGTTCATGCGCGCTAGGGCAAGACCTTCCGCCGATGCGGAAGCCCATGTCTTGCAGTGTCCATCGACAGGCGCGGCGTGCACAATCAGGGCGCGCGACAGCACCACAGGCCAACGGAGCACACGCTGGCCACTTTCTCTACGAAGCGCGATGGCGCCGCTTCCAGTAGTGCGCTCGCGCCCCCGCGCCCCAATATGAATCGTGTACACGCATTGGCTACTGGGCCAGCGGCCCAAGTCGGCTCGCGAAAATCTGTGAAGCCATGCTTGCGAACATCCGTGAGGTTCGCAGGCTGTTTACACTGATGCAGGTCGGTGATTCAGGTAGAAACCGTGCTATGGTGGGCTCTTTTAGGGGAAAGAACATGGAACTCACGAACCCGAGGCCTATTTTTCTGAACGATCCCCGTGGATGGCATTGGTCCTTAAGTTGGAAGAACGCCAGCGGAAAAGAAACTCACCGCGTCCAGTCGGACAGGACTTTCGCCACTGAAGTCGAGGCCAGAACTGACTTCAAAGATCGGGAAGCCCAACTTCTTAGTGAGCGCCACCGCGTTGAGTGATCTATTTCTTACCCGCCGAACCATTTGCGGGCGCTTGTACTACCATTTGGCACATGCACTTCGCCGATCTGAATGCTACGGTAGCGCTCAACAATCTTGCAGCGATTGGTGGCCCCCTGTAGGTCACCCTAACGCAAACATGGCCACCGATTGTGGCCTTCTGCATGCATGCCTACGCGGACGACTTCTAAGGTGGCGCCCGGCAAGATCAACGGATGGCGTTTGCGTTCGTTATGCTTCCAAAGGACTCGCCTAGCTCCCCATCCGACATGTTGAATGCACCTGTCAGGCCCAAGGTCGTGCTTTCCCTCGGGATCTTCATACTTTCTCCATACCAGACAAGCTGGTTGCCGGCGATTGGATCCAGATCCCTGATTGAATGCATGAACTTCCCCGTAAGCTATCGTCCACGATCCAGTTCCCTGCAGTAGAAGTGCAGAGGTCTTCCAATTCAATGCCATTCCAGGGGCCAGCGCCTTGCCGGAATACCCTTCACGCCCTGCTGTGGGGAGAACTTTTCCGTACTTTTTCCGTACTTTTTCCGTACCAAACAAAAACGGCCTGCGACACAAGTTCGCAAGCCGTTGATTTGATTGGTAATTTCAAGAGATCAGCACAGGTTTTCCTTCCTGCGACCCCTGCACATTACAAACTCTTGAATTGACGCTGTAAGCGCTTGATTTTATGGGCATTTTGGTGGGAAGTGCAAGTTTCGAACTTGCGACCCCTGCAGTGTGAATGCAGTGCTCTACCCCTGAGCTAACCTCCCGAAGTGGCGCAATTATAGACTAGGGTTGCGCCAAACACAAGTTCCTTTGACTGCCTTGTCGAGGCCATCCAGCAGTGCGATGTGCTCTGCTTCTTCGGCTTCGCTGGCGCGCAGCACCATGACTTCTGCCAGCGCGATTTCAGCCATGGCAATGCCGGTGCCGGTTTCTTCGATGACGATATCCATACCCAGGCTGTTCTGGCCGCGGGTCATGGCCAGATAGACATCGGCCAGCAGTTCCGCGTCCAGCAGCGCGCCGTGCAGCTTGCGGTGGGCGTTGGAGATGCCGAAATGTTCGCACAGCGCATCCAGCGAGTTGCGCTTACCTGGCCGCATTTCCTTCGCCTGCACAAGGGTGTCGATCACACCGTTGATGTGGGAATCGAAAGTGGGCAGCTTGAGCAGGTTGAACTCGTGATTCAGGAAGCCCAGGTCAAACGGTGCGTTGTGGATGATAACTTCCGCACCCTTGATGTATTCACGCAGTTCGTCGACCACTTCATGGAAGCGCGGTTTATCACGCAGGAATTCCGTGGTCAGGCCGTGCACCGCCAATGCGCCCTCTTCCGAATCGCGCTCAGGATTGATGTAGCGGTGGAAGTTATTCCCTGTCAGCTTGCGCTCAAAAAGCTCAACGCAGCCAATTTCAATGATTCGGTTACCCTGTTTGGGGTTAATGCCGGTAGTTTCGGTATCGAGGACGATTTGACGCATAAATTCACGAATATGTTCGTAGCAAGCGGCGAAGTATAGCAGGCCTTATTTACGGCGGACCGATTCCACGCCCAGGTTGGCCAGTTGGTCGGCGCGCTCGTTGCCAGGGTGGCCGTTGTGGCCGCGCACCCAGCGCCAGTCGACCGTGTGCACGGCTTGCGCGGCGTCGAGCGCCTGCCACAGGTCGGCATTCTTGACCGGCTCCTTGGTCGAAGTCTTCCAGCCGCGCGCTTTCCAGCCATGAATCCACTCGCTGATGCCTTTTTGTACGTACTGGCTGTCAGTGTGCAGGATCACTTCGCATGGCCGTTTCAGCGCTTTCAGCGATTCGATCACCGCGGTCAGCTCCATGCGGTTATTGGTGGTATTCAGCTCGCCGCCATACAGCTCCTTCTTGGCGTCGCCCGCGATCATCAGCGCACCCCAGCCGCCGGTGCCAGGATTGCCCTTGCATGCACCGTCGGTATAAATCTCTACTTTATCCATCGAGTCTTTCTTTGTGTTTGTTGGCGGCCGGGACGGGCACGCCCGCTTTGGCCGTTTTCTGTTTCCAGGCCGGTCCGATCAGGCGCATGCCTTTTACGCGTTTGATCGCCTGCACCATATAGACCGCGCCGAAGTACGGCCAGTAATTGGGACCGGCGCGGTCCATGAAGTTGTAGCGCGCCAGCCAGCGTTCGGTGCGGCATGCCGGAGCATAGCAGCCCAGGTGCGTGTGGCTGACGCCCATGTTCAGCAGTTTTAGCCAGTCTTTGATGCGCGGCATGGATATGAACTCGCCCGCTTTGGGCAGATAGTGCGACCCGGTCACGCGCCCGGTTAGCTGGCGCAGGCCCCACAAGCTGGCGGGGTTGAATCCGCAGACGATTACCTGTCCTTCGGGGATCAGCACGCGCTCCACCTCACGCAGCACCTGGTGTGGCTCGGCGGAGAATTCCAGCACGTGCGGCAGTACGACCAGGTCCATGCTGTTGGTGGCGAATGGCAGTTCCACGCTGTCCAGGGTGACCGCTACCGGGCGCGTGCTGCCGGATTGGCGCGGGCGCAGTCGAATGTCGGCCAGCCACTGGTGCGGCATGCGGTTGGCAGCCAGCGCATCAATCTGCGGCATGCCGATCTGCACGGCGTTGAAGCCGAAGATATCGGCCACCATTTTGTCCAGGCATGCCTGCTCCCAGGCGCGCACGTATGCACCCGGCGGTGTTTCCAGCCATTTGTCGAACGCTATAATGGATTCGTCGGATGTTGCGCTATCCATGCAATCCCTTTACTGAGCCCATGAGCAAACCTGTTTCTGTATTGACCGTCCCTGCCTTCAAGGATAACTACCTGTGGCTGATCCATGATGGCCGCAATGCCGCGGCAGTCGATCCCGGCGACGCGGCGCCCATCCTGGCCGCCCTGCGGGAGCACGGACTGACGCTTACCGCCATTCTACTCACCCATCACCATGCTGACCACATTGGGGGCGTGCCGGGCCTTTTGGACCGATTCCAGGTGCCGGTGTTCGGTCCCCGCCATGATGGTATCGCAGCTGTGACCGTGCCGCTGGGCGAAGGCGACCGGATTTCGGTTCCGGGGCTGGACTTGTCGCTGCGGGTGCTGGACGTGCCAGGCCACACCCTCGGCCATATCGCCTATGTCCGGGATGGCGCCGAACCCTGGGTATTCTGCGGCGACACGCTGTTTGCAGGCGGATGCGGGCGCCTGTTCGAGGGCTCGCCGGAGCAGATGGTCACCTCGCTTGGCAAGCTGGCCGCGCTGCCGGAGGCGACCAAGGTGTTCTGCGCCCATGAATATACGCTGTCCAACCTGCGTTTCGCCAGCGCAGTGGAGCCTGGCAACCCTGCCCTGCGCGCCCGGGTGGTCGCAGATTCGGCCACCCGCGAGCGCGGACAGCCGACCGTACCGAGTACCATCGGCCTGGAGCGCGCCACCAATCCTTTCCTGCGTTATCGTGAGCCTGAAATCGCTGCCCAGCTACGTGAAGCCGGCAAATTGCGTGGCGGCGAGCCACCGGTTGCCGTTTTCGCCGCGCTGAGGGAGTGGAAGAACAACTTCTGACCTGAGGAGATTTATGCAAACCGTCCGCATGTACGTTGATCCCATCAGCCCTTTCGTGTGGCTGGCAACCAAGCAGATTGCCCGCATCGAGGCGGCGGGTGTGCAGGTTGAAATGGTGCCTGTCCTGTTTGCAGCGATGCTCAACAAGCATGGTTTGGTGGGGCCGGCGGAGGTGCCGGCTAAACGCGTGCTGACGTTCCGCGATGTGATGCGGCAGGCAGCGGCGCAGGGACTGGAGTTTGTGGGACCGCCGGGGCATCCCTTCAATCCTTTGCCGATGCTGCGGATGGCGACGGCGGTTGTCGGCCGTGCCGAGCGTATCGCGTTCGTGACTGCCGTCATGGCGGCGACCTGGGAACAGGGACTGGATGCGCAGGATTTCGGCGTGCTGGCGCGGGTGGCGCGCGATTGCGGGCTGGATGGCGAGGCGCTGGTTGCTGCGGCAGGGACGCCGGAGGTGAAGGCGGAGCTGGCGCGCGCGACCGAACAGGCCATCAACGACGGCATTTTTGGCGTGCCGAGCTTTGTCTTTGAAGGGGAATTGTTCTGGGGTGCGGATCGCATCGACAGCTTGCTGCGCAGGATTGCGGGGCATCGTATCGATGAAGCTCGCTTGCGGGAGTTTCTCGATCGGCCGCCGCTCGCTTCACGCCAAAACCGGTAAATCTGGGTCCGACCCAAGGGTCAGACCCTGTATAATTTTCGGCCAACGGGGTTGGTTCTGGGCTTTTGATCTTCTCAATAAGTCAAAGGCCCAGAACCAACCCCGTTGGCAGCGAGTTCATTCAGTGTCAGACCCTTGGGTCTGACACTGGTTTACCGGTTTAGATTTCTTCGTACAGCGGCAGCGTCAGGAACTCCTCAAACGCTTCCGCAGTCGACATCTTCTCGAAGATCTGCGCAGCGCGGTCATACGCCGGGGTGGAACCATCCGGAGCGGCGGCCTTCACCTTCGGCAGTTCTTCCGGAATCATCGCACGCACCATGTCGGCCGTGACCTTGCGGCCGTCTTCCAGCACGCCTTTTGACGAACGGATCCACTGCCACACTTGCGAGCGCGAGATTTCGGCAGTCGCCGCATCTTCCATCAGGTTATGGATCGGCACGCAGCCGTTGCCGTTCAGCCAGCTGCCCAGGTAGTGGATGCCGACGTTGATGTTGTAGCGCAGGCCGGCTTCGGTGATCGGTGCTTCCGGCTTGAAGTCCAGCAGTTCGGCGGCAGTCACTTCCACGTCCGGACGCTGCTTGGAGATCTGGTTCGGCGCATCGCCCAGCACTTTCTTGAACTCGCCCATCGCCAGTTCCACCAGGCCCGGGTGGGCCACCCAGCCGCCGTCGTAGCCATCGGTCGCGTCGCGCGCCTTGTCGTTGCGCACGCCGCCCATCGCCACTTCGTTCTTTTCCGGATCGTTCTTGATCGGGATCAGCGCAGCCATGCCGCCGATTGCCGGTGCATTGCGCTTGTGGCAGGTCTTCAGCAGCAGCAATGCGTAAGCGCGCATGAACGGCGCGGTCATGGTGACCTTGGCGCGGTCGGCCAGGCAGAAGTCCTTATCCAGCTTGAATTTCTTGATGCAGCTGAAGATGTAGTCCCAACGGCCGGCGTTCAGGCCGGAGCTGTGTTCGCGCAGTTCGTACAGGATCTCGTCCATCTCGAACGCGGCGAGGATGGTTTCGATCAGCACGGTGGCCTTGATGGTACCTTGCGGCAGGCCCAGTTCGTTCTGGGTCATCACGAAGATATCGTTCCACAGGCGGGCTTCCAGGTGCGATTCCATCTTCGGCAGGTAGAAGTATGGGCCGGCGCCGCGTGCCAGCTGCTCTTTCGCGTTGTGGACCATGAACAGGGCGAAGTCGAAGATGCCGCCCGATACACGCTTGCCGTCAACGGTCACGTGCTTTTCGTCCAGGTGCCAGCCGCGTGGACGCACCACCAGGGTGGCGGTCTTTTCGTTCAGCTTGTAGGACTTGCCGTTCTGCTCCAGCGAGATGGTCTTGCGGACCGCGTCCTGCATATTGATCTGGCCGGAGATCTGGTTATCCCAGTTCGGGGTATTCGAATCTTCGAAGTCGGTCATGTAGGAATCCGCGCCGGAGTTCAGCGCGTTGATGACCATCTTGCGATCGACCGGGCCGGTGATTTCCACGCGGCGGCATTCCAGCGCCTTCGGAATCGCCGCGATCTTCCAGTCGCCATTGCGGATATGGGCGGTTTCGGCCAGGAAGTCCGGGCGCTCGCCAGCATCCAGGCGTTTGGCGCGCTCAACGCGCTTGGCCAGCAGCTCCTGGCGGCGCGGTTCGAACTCGCGGCTCAGTTTAGCTACCAGGGCCAGTGCTTCCGGGGTCAGCACGCGCTCGAAACCTGGCTTGATTTCTCCTGTGATTTGCATACCTGCTGGCAGAGTGATGCTCATGGTCTTTCTCCGTTAATGATGGTTAGTGTTGTGATTCGATGTTTTCCAGTATATTGACTAAAAACATAGAGAAACAAGACTAAAAAGCACTTCATCTGTGCGTTTTAGTCATAAATGAGGT
>JBCNOX010000187.1:0-8731 GCA_039593645.1 Pseudoduganella sp. | reverse complement strand
GGGATGTCTTTACGGATGCGGAAAAATTCCATCTCTATTCCTTAGTTCGCAGGTTTCCAGACGGTGCCGATCGACAGCGACTGCAGTTTCTTCTTACGGCCGTACCACAGGTTCACCACGCCGCGCGAAACGAAGACTGCGGAGAACATCGAGGTCAGGATACCCAGGCTGTGCACCACGGCGAAGCCGCGCACCGCACCGGAACCGAACACCAGCAGCGCGATACCCACGATCAGGGTGGTCACGTTGGAGTCCAGGATGGTGTGCCATGCGTGCTCGAAGCCGGCGGCGATTGCCGACTGCGGGTTGGCGCCGTTGCGCAGCTCTTCGCGGATACGTTCGTTAATCAGCACGTTGGCGTCAATTGCCATACCCAGCGCCAGCGCGATTGCCGCGATACCCGGCAGGGTCAGCGTGGCTTGCAGGCGGGACAGCACAGCGATCAGCAGCAGCAGGTTGACTGCCAGTGCCAGCACGCTGAAGGCGCCGAACATCATGTAATAGACGATCATGAAGACCGCGATGGCGGCAAAACCGTACATCGTGGAATGGAAGCCCTTGGCGATGTTTTCAGCACCCAGGGCAGGACCAACGGTGCGCTGCTCGATCACTTCCATCGGAGCGTACAGCGCGCCGGCGCGCAGCAGCAGTGCCAGTTCGGCGGAGTTTTCCGCGCTGCCCATGCCGGTGATCTGGAAGCGGCTACCCAGTTCGCTCTGGATGGTGGCAACCGACAGCACTTCCGCCTTTTTCTTCTCGAACAGCACGATGGCCATCTTCTTGCCAACGCGATCGCGGGTCGCATCGCGCATCTTGCGGCCGCCGTCGCCGTTCAGGTCGATGCTGACGGCAGGCTGCTGGTTCTGGTCGAAGGTCGCGGTGGCGCTGGAGATGTAGTCGCCGGTCAGCACCACGTCCTTGGACAGCACGACTGGCACGCCTTTGCCGACGGTGAACAGTTCCGAGTTGTACGGAATCGCTGCGGACAGCTCGGTGCCTGGAGTGACGGTCTCGTCGACCATGCGCACTTCCAGGGTTGCGGTACGGCCGATGATGTCTTTCGCGTGAGCGGCATCCTGCACGCCCGGCAGCTGCACCACGATGCGGTCAGCGCCCTGCTGCTGGATCACCGGTTCGGACACGCCCAGTTCATTCACGCGCTTGCCCAGGGTGGCGATGTTCTGCTGCACGCCGTTGTCCAGGGTGGCCTTCAGCGCGGCCGGCTTCAAGGTAACGACCAGGCGCAGTTCGTCGCCTTCAACGGCGTCGGCCACGTTCATGTCGGGCTGCTGGTCCTGGATAACGCCCTTGGCCTGCTGGCGCGTCGCATCGTCGCGGAACTTGACGATGACGGAGTCGCCTGCACGGTCGACGACAGCTCGAATGTTCTTTTCACGCAGCTGGTTCTTGATCGCAGCCTGGGTGCCCTGGATGCGCTTGGTTACCGCTGCCTTGGTATCCACCTGCATCAGGAAGTGCACGCCGCCGCGCAGGTCGAGGCCCAGGTACATTGGCAGTGCGCCCACGGCGCGCATCCAGTCGGGGGTATTCGACACCAGGTTGACGGTGACGATGTAGGCCGGGTCGTTCGGGTCCGGGTTCAGGCCCTTTTCAAGCGCCAGGCGGCCCTTGAACTGGGCGTCGGTATCGGCAAAGCGGGCGCGCACATAGGTGTGCATGCCGGCGCCGTCCAGTGCCACGCCGTCGTTCTTGACGTTGGCTTGTTTCAGGAGCGTGTCCACCTGGGTCGCCAGGGCACTCGTTACCTTGACGGTGGACTTGGCGCTGGTGATCTGCAGTGCAGGTGTCTGGCCGAAGTAGTTAGGCGCCGTGTACAGGGCGCCAAGCAGCACCACGACGACGATAAGGATGTATTTCCAGATTGGATAACGATTCATAGTCTTCAGCGTTCAGGCGTGGGCGGCGGTTTGCCGCCCGCTCCGGTTATCACAGGCTCTTCAGGGTGCCTTTCGGCAGCTGGGAGGAGATGGCGTGCTTTTGCACCCATACTTCGGTGCCCTGGGACACTTCGATGGCGACGTTCTGGTCGTTCACCTTGGTCACCTTGCCCATGATGCCGCCGATGGTTACCACTTCGTCGCCCTTGGCCAGGGCTTCCATCATGGCTTTTTGCTCTTTCGCGCGCTTTTGCTGAGGACGAATCATCAGGAAGTACATCACCACAAACATCAGGATCAGTGGTGCGAAGGTGGTCAGGCTACCCATGGCGCCTGCGTCGGCTGCGGTTTGGGCGTATGCGTTGGAAATGAACACGGTGACTCCAGTTGTTCTAGTTGAAAACAAGTTAAAAAATCAAGCGGTGTATTCTAGCACCGCCCAAGCTGCCGACCTATATATAGGCGGGTTGCCGTTTTTTAAATACCACGCGCGCGGTCTGCGTGGAATTGCTGCACCCAGTCCGGGAAGCGGTCTGCATCGAGGGCGTCGCGCATCTGCTGCATGATGTCGAGGTAGTAATGCAGGTTGTGGATGGTGTTCAGGCGCGCGCCCAGGATCTCCTGCGCACGGTGCAGGTGGTGCAGGTAGGCGCGGCTGAAGTTGCGGCAGGTGTAGCAGGAGCAGGTCGGGTCCAGCGGCTCCTTGTCATCCTTATAACGCGCATTCTTGATTTTCACGTCGCCGAAGCGGGTGAAGATCCAGCCGTTGCGGGCATTCCGGGTCGGCATCACGCAGTCGAACATGTCGACGCCATTGGCCACGCCGTTCACCAGGTCTTCCGGGGTGCCGACGCCCATCAGGTAGTGCGGCTTGTTTTCAGGCAGGCGCGGGCCGACGTGCTGCAGGATGCGCATCATGTCTTCCTTCGGCTCGCCCACCGACAGGCCGCCGATGGCCAGGCCCGGGAAGTCAATTTCCTGGAGCCCTGCCAGCGACTCGTCGCGCAGGTTTTCGTACATGCCGCCCTGCACGATGCCGAACAGCGCGTTCGGGTTCTCGCCGGCCTTGAATTCGTTCATCGAGCGCTGGGCCCAGCGCAGGGACATGCGCATCGACTTGGCCGCTTCTTCCAGCGTGGCGGGGCGGCCGTCGATTTCGTAGGGGGTGCATTCGTCGAACTGCATCACGATGTCGGAATTCAGCACGCGCTGGATCTGCATCGAGATTTCCGGCGACAGGAACAGCTTGTCGCCGTTGATCGGCGAGTTGAAGGTCACGCCTTCCTCGGTGATCTTGCGCATTTCGCCCAAGGAGAACACCTGGAAGCCGCCGGAGTCGGTCAGGATCGGCTTGTCCCAGCCCATGAAGCCGTGCAGGCCGCCGAACTTGGACATCACGTCGTTACCGGGACGCAGCCACAGGTGGAAGGTGTTGCCGAGGATGATCTGGGCGCCGATTTCCTTCAGTTCCAGCGGCGACATGGCCTTGACGGAACCGTAGGTACCGACCGGCATGAAGATCGGGGTCTGCACCTCGCCGTGATTGAGCTTGACCGTGCCGCGGCGGGCGTGGGTCTTGCCGGTGGTGTCTTTCTTGATGAGTTTAAATTCCAGCATCGGGTATTCCTTACGCTCTGTTGTGCGTCGTCAGCAGCATGGCGTCGCCATAGCTGAAGAAGCGGTATTCGTTCGCGATCGCGTGCTGGTAGGCGTGGCGGATCTCGGTAAAGCCTGCGAAGGCGCTCACCAGCATCAGCAGGGTGGACTTCGGCAGGTGGAAGTTGGTGATCAGTCGCGTCACCGTCCTGAATTTGTAGCCCGGGGTGATGAACAGGCTGGTGTCGGCGCTGCCGGCTTCCAGCTGGCCCGATTGCGAGGCCGATTCCAGCGCCCGCAGCGAGGTGGTGCCCACGGCTACCACGTCGCGGCCGGCGGCGCGGGCTTCGCGCACGGCGTCCACGGTTTCCTGCGGCATGGTGTACCACTCGGTGTGCATCTTGTGCTCGGACAGGTTCTCGGTGCGCACCGGCTGGAAGGTGCCGGCGCCGACGTGCAGGGTGACGTAGGCGAACTTCACGCCCTTGGCGCGCAGTTTTTCCAGCAGCGGCTCATCGAAATGCAGGCCGGCGGTCGGCGCGGCGACGGCGCCCGGCACCTTGTTGAACACGGTCTGGTAGCGGTTCTCGTCCACTTCGCCCGGCGCGTGCTCGATGTAGGGCGGCAGCGGCAGGCGGCCGTATTGCTCGATCAGGCCGAACACGTCGGCGTCGAAATGCAGGGTGTAGAACTCGCCGGCGCGCTCGCCGACCGTGACGTCGAAGGCATCGGCCAGCCGGATCTTCACGCCGGGGCCGGGCGACTTGGAAGCGCGCACCTGGGCCAGCACGGTGCGGGTATCCAGCACGCGCTCAACCAGCGCTTCCACCTTGCCGCCGCTCTCTTTCACGCCGAAGAAACGGGCTTTCAGCACGCGGGTATTGTTCATCACCAGCAGGTCGCCAGCCTGGAGCAGCTCGAGGATATCGGTGAACTGGCGGTCGTGCAGGGTCTTGCCGTCCACGTGCAGGAGGCGCGAGGCGCTGCGGTTCGGCAGAGGAAATTGCGCAATTCGCTCTGGCGGCAAGTTAAAATCGAAGTCGGATAGCGAGTACATTGACGGACTACTAAAACTGTTGGGCAACCCTCTATTTTACGACACCTGCCCAAAATTCACGCAAAAATGCCGGAAACGAAGCAAAAAAAGCCTGCCGCGCCCAAAAAACCAGCCGCCACCGCCGAGAGCAAGCTTGCCAAGCTCGGGCTGCGCACGGACATGGACCTGGTGCTGCACCTTCCCATGCGTTATGAGGATGAAACGGAAGTCCTGACGATCCGTGAAGCCTGCATGCGCGGCGGCGAGGTGTCGCAGGTGGAAGGCGTGGTCACCTCCAGTGAAATCGCCTACAAGCCGCGCCGCCAGCTGCTGGTGCACATCGCCGACGAGACAGGCGATATCCAGCTGCGCTTCATGAATTTCTACGGCAGCCAGGTCAAGCAACTGGCGGAAGGCACCCGCGTGCGGGCGCGCGGCGAGGTGCGGCATGGCTTCTTCGGCGCCGAGATGGTGCACCCGGCCTACAAGATCGTGAACGAAGGCGCGCCGCTGCCAACTTCGCTCACCCCGGTCTACCCTTCCGGCGAAGGCCTGTCGCAACTGGTGCTGCGCCGCGCGATTGCCGATGCGATGAGGCGCGTCGACTGGACCGAAACCCTGCCGGCCGAGATTCTGAAGACCCTGCGCCTGCATCCGCTGGAGAACGCGGTGCGCACCCTGCATTACCCGCCGACCGAAATCGACGAGAATGCCCTGGTCGACCGCACCCACCCTGCCTGGACGCGCGTGAAGTTCGACGAACTGCTGGCGCAGCAGCTTTCGCTGAAACGGGCGCAGCGCGCCCGCCGCGCCAAGGGCGCTGCGGTGCTGGGCAAGGCCGGCTCGCTGTCGTCGGCCTTCGAAGCCTCGCTGCCGTTCAAGCTGACCAAGGCCCAGCAGCGCGTGCTGAAGGAGATCCGTGCCGACATCAAACAACCCTACCCGATGCAGCGCCTGCTGCAGGGCGACGTCGGCAGCGGCAAGACCATCGTGGCCGCGCTGTCCGCCGCGCAGGCGATCGACAGCGGCTACCAGGCCGCGCTGATGGCGCCGACCGAAATCCTGGCCGACCAGCACTTCCGCAAGATCGCAGCCTGGCTGGAACCGCTGGGGGTGAAGGTCGCGTGGCTGACCGGCAGCCTGAAAAAGAAAGAAAAGGAAGCGGCCTACGCGCTGGTCGAATCCGGCGAAGCACAGCTGGTGATCGGCACCCACGCCATCATCCAGGACACGGTGCAGTTTGCAAAGCTCGGCCTTGTAATCGTGGACGAACAGCACCGCTTTGGCGTCGGCCAGCGCCTGACCTTGCGCAACAAGGGCAATGGCGACAACGTGCCGCACCAGTTGATGATGTCCGCCACACCGATTCCGCGTACGCTGGCCATGACTTACTACGCCGACCTGGAAGTATCGGTGATCGACGAACTGCCGCCCGGCCGCACGCCTATCGTCACCGCCGTGGTCGACCAGAACCGCCGCGACGAAGTGATCGCGCGCGTGCATGCCGCCGCGCTGGAAGGCAGGCAGGCGTACTGGGTCTGCCCGCTGATCGAAGAGTCGGAAGCGCTGCAGCTGCAGACTGCCACCGAAACCTACGAAACGCTGGCTGCCGCCCTGCCGGACTTGCGCGTCGGCCTGGTACACGGCCGCCTGAAGCCGGCCGAAAAGGCGGAAGTGATGGATGCATTCGCCGCCGGCGACATCCACGTGCTGGTGGCGACGACCGTGATCGAGGTTGGCGTCGACGTGCCGAATTCCTCATTGATGGTGATCGAGCACGCCGAGCGCTTTGGCCTGTCGCAGCTGCACCAGTTGCGTGGCCGCGTTGGCCGTGGTTCGGCAGCCTCGGTCTGCCTGCTGCTGTACCAAAGCCCGCTCGGCCCTGTGGCCAAGCAGCGGCTGATGACGATGCGCGAAACCACCGACGGCTTCGAGATCGCGCGCCGCGACCTCGAAATCCGCGGACCCGGCGAATTCCTCGGCTCGCGCCAATCCGGCCAGGCCATGCTACGCTTCGCCGACCTGGAGACCGACGGCTGGCTGGTCGACCAGGCGCGCGACGTGGCGCATGCCCTGCTGCACGACGCAACGCCCGCCAACCAGGCCACGGTGGAAGCCCATCTCGAGCGCTGGCTCGGCGGCCGCGAAGAATTCCTGAAAGTCTGACGAAGCGTGCGCCCGGTGGCGGGCGCTGCTGTTAAATTTTCCGCTCCCTTCAGACGAGGAGTGGATATGCTGATGAAATCCATTTGCGGCATCCTGCTGGCCGCATCGACCACGTTAGTTCAGGCAGCGCCAAGCCGCTGGGATTTTTCCTGGGGCGGCTTTTACGACTACATGCAGAACCGCTTCGTCGACGTGCTGGTTCACGGTTCGTTCGAAGGCGTCGACGCGAACGGTAACAATTCGCTCGACAAATCCGAGCTGACCGCCTTCAGGATCGACGGCCGCGATCTGCTCGGTTGCACTACCTCGGCGCCGTCGCCGTGCGGCGTCAGCGACTTTTCTTACATCCCGGGCGGCAGCCTGGCATTCAGGGCCAATCACATTACGTATTCGGACCAGGGCGGCTCGGATTGGTATTGGTCGGAAGTCCAGTACGACACTGGCATGGGCGTCGCGTTCATCACGCGCGCGCAGCAGCATTACGAGGAATGGGGCTGGATGACCACCCCGCAAACGGTGCTGGCCATTTCCGCAGTGCCGGGGCCGAGTGGCTATGGCATGCTTGTCGCGGGCTTGCTGCTGTTAGGCCTGCTCGCGCCACGCGCGGGATTCCCGGGTCAACGCTCGAAGATGCAGCTGACGTAATCCTGCACGACCACCTGCATCCGATCGGTATCGCCAATCTGGCCGGGGAAGCGGGCAGCAGTCCGGTTGGCGCACAGGTCTGAGCGCTGGCGCACGCGGTCGATGCACTCCGACTCAGACAGTCCGTATTTGTTGCGTGCACAGGATTTTTCCAGCTTGCTGCCCATGTCCTTCAACATGCTGACATCAGCGCCGGAGACCTTCAGTACCGCATTCGCGAATGCATCGCCCGAGCTCTGGGCCGGTTCGGCCTCGGCGACCTCCACCTCCTCCGGCTCGGCAGCTTGCCGCCGATGTTCGATCGCCGTGTTCAAACCCCATCCCAGCGCAACCAGGACGGCCACCTTGGCCACCAGGCCAAGATTCCAGCTGTGCTTGACCGGGGCCGCTTCCGGCGCCGCCCGCATCCTTTCGCGCAAGCGCGTATCCGGTGCGGATTCCGCCGGACTCCCGGCCTTGGCATAGCAAACCCCGCAGGCAGGGCACTGCCAGTCAGGATTGGTCGCGTCTTTGGGACGTACATGGCTGCACTTGGGGCAAATCACAACGTTATCCATGGGCGTCAATCAGTTCTTGCTTGTTGGTGTAGCGACCAGCGATTCCACTTCCGCGGTCAAGGAAATAATGCGCGGGACGCCGTCAATCAGCGCGATCTCGGCCTTCTGCTTGCTGAGCGACTCCATGCGCTCGCCCGGCAGCAACACAACCTCCTTCGCCACGTCGCGCGCGGTAGCACTGCGGCCGTTGCTGGACAGCGATACTTCGCGGTTGCTGACCTCGTAGGTCGATTGCAGCTGCACCTTCCACAATCCTTCCAGCATGGTCTTGTATTCGTCCACGCTCATGCGCGACAGGCCGCCGCCCCTGCCCGGCATCGACACCATGATCATGGCGTTCGGCGCGAAATTTGCCATCAGGCGTTCGGCATCGTGGCGCTGGACCGAGGTTTCCACGTTCCCCATCACGGACAGCACTTCGGCTTCTGTCAGCCGTTTGCCGCTGCAGGCAATGGCGCCGGCAAGCACCGTGATAATTATTGCAATTTTCTTCATATGCGCAATGATACATTATGTGACACGTGTCGCATAAACTCCTTGCCTTCATGCGACACATGTCGCACAATGCCGTCATACGTCACAAGGAGCCCCCCTATGGCCATTCCATCCATCACAGAGTTAACGCTGCTCAAGGCACTTTGGAAACAGCACCCGCTCAGCGCCCGCGAGATCCATGAACGGGTCGAGGAGGAGCTGGGCTGGTCCTATTCGTCCACGCGCAAGACCCTGGAGCGCATGCTGGAGAAAGGCATGATCAGCCTGCATTCCGCCCACGGTATGAACGTATACGCGCCAGTCCTCGAAAAGGTTGAAACGCTGGCTGCATTTGCCCA
>JBCNOX010000186.1:0-8751 GCA_039593645.1 Pseudoduganella sp. | reverse complement strand
GGTGGCGTTTTTATTTGCGTTGGCCCCAGAAATATTGTCAGGCGCCAATTGCATACTACAATCAGTATTTCTGAAATTGTTTTGAGATCGACATGGCCGAATCCCTGCAAATCACCTGTGATGCGACGACGGTGGGTAATGATGGAAAAATGTACCTGCATGAATCGATGTTCAGCGGCCTATTTGACTTGCCAAACAATCATGCGGAAATCGTGGCCCGCCTTCATCCGGTCAAACGAAAGCTGTTTGATGCGCTGGTGGGCGGCGAGCATATTGAGGTCGAGGCGAAGAACGAGCAGGGCGCCGTGGTCAAGGTCCCGCTGGATAACGACATTACGGTTCACGTGAATCAGCGTTATGGCGGGGTGCGCCGGTTCAGCTACGCGTCGATTATCGCGAAACATGCCCGCACCTACGGCGAAGTGCAGGCCCGGGGCTTCGACGCGAACTGCGAGCCGATCATTCGCCAGATGCCCGATCGCAGTTTCAGGATCATCTTCAATACCATGCCGCCGCGCGGGCATGCACTGGGCGCAGCATTCAATATGGATCACTTCGGCGCCTGCATGACAAAGCTCACCACGTCGAAGATGACTTGGGATGACCGCGATGTGTTTCATCTTCCATCCGCGACCGAGGCAGAAATTCGGGCGATCTTACAGTTCTTGCTCACTTACGGCAAAGCGTGAACGCTAGCAAACGCTTCCGCTGATACTTTTTCCGGTTCGAAGGTCAAACCCGAAGCTGCAACGGTATTCGCCGGACTTTTCACGTTGGCAGGAGACGTGACCTTTCGTGCGCACCCGAACGTTGGAACCAGAGGTGCAGGCATCGCGCACATCAGGCGCCATTGAGTCGAACATCTTCCTTGCGGCTTCGCCATCAATGGCAAAGGCAATTTTGCTGTCGTTCAGATTAGCCGGCTGCGGATCGCCCAGCCCAACGCTGTACATCATATAACTGCCGCGAAGCGCCCTGAATTCGGGTACTGCGTCCTGCTGCGCCCATGCGACAACCGCGCTCAATCCAAGGCTAAGTAGTAACAGCGATCTGAACATGGAAGTGGTCGCTGTGGTTTGATGCATGGCTTACTCCACGAATTGTTCTGTCGTTGAAAAGGACTAGCTGAACTTTCGAATGTTCCTGAAAGAGACCAATCAGCGCGGCAGTTGCATCGCGATCATATTGTTTGTCAGAGATCGAACAAGGCAAGCGGTTTCCGTCTTTTCGCACTGGACGAATGTCGACCTCAAGTCCGCTTCGGTGGGATCTATGTGGTGCGAAATTCTCGCCTCCAAACAGGCTTATGTTACCGACGCCGAATTTTCGCTTGTCTATATAGCTCCAGCTGCGAGCGACCTCAAGAAGAGCGGAGATCAATCGCGGATGCGCGTATTGCCCGCGTCCCATTCCTGGAGTGCCATAAATGTAGTAGCCGCCACCTTCATATGCTTGAGGAAGCAGAAAATAGCCGCGGCTGTCCCGTGGGGCTGCGCTGTCCATGAAATTCTCCTCTCGGAATATGGAGCTTTCAGCCTAGCCACGCACGGGGCGTTGATCTTGATGCGCGTCAAGGCAGCAAAGAATGCAGGCGCGCAGGTGGCTTTTGCGACTATCGGTTTAGTTACTTCTTGTCGCTGGCAGCGGCCTTCGAATCGTCGATCAGGTCGAACTTTCCGTCTGAAGTCATGAAGAAGGTGCATTCGGCGCCGGTCGCGCAGCCGCTGACGTGTTTTTTGCCCGCTGCCTGCAGCAGGTAGGATCCGGCGCCCAGTTTAGTTTCAGGGGCGCCATCGGATTTGTGCACGAAGGTGCCGGAGATGACTACGATTTTCAAAGCGCGGGTGTGGTGGTGCAGGGCGTTGACCTGGCCAGATTCAAATTTGACCAGCACGCCATAAGGTCCGCCTTTCATCCAGTCGCCCCATAGTTTGGCGATCTTGCTGCCGGCCACCGGGCCGGCTTCCCATTTCACCGACTCGGCTGGCCAGACGACGTCTCCCATGGGCTTGTCTTTGGCTTGCGCGCTTGCGCTCAGCAGGGTGGAAACCGCTAGTACCGCAATTGCCATTGTTTTCATGACGGCGCTCCTTGTTGTTGTGGTTGGCGGGAAACTGGCGTCCACTTATCGTTATAGCCGATCCATCCCCGATTCCAAGTTGGTCCTCAGCTACAAGGCTGTGCCAAAACAGGCGTTGCCGGCGATGATTTCGGCTGAGCCCGTGTCACACTTGGGGTGTGACCCCATGGTGTGACACGGGCTCGGCTGTAGGTGGGGTATATTGTTTCGATGGAGAACGTCGAGGAGCTTGAGCGGTGGTTCAGGATGGCAGGCGTGGAGTCGCTGCATGCCTGTATCGGGCCGCTTCCCGGGTCGCGGGCTGCGTTGGGGCGGTGGACCAGCGATGGGCCGCAACACGCCATCCGTTCTGTCAGCCCGCATCCGGGCACCTATCGCCTGGCGCTGATGATGGAGCCGCTCGATGCGCGCATCTGGCAGGGCAATACGCCGGTCTGGGGCGGGACTATCGGTGCCAATCGCTTCCGCCTTTGCCCGCCGGGGGAGCAGGGGCGCTGGAGCCAGCTCAGTGGCTGCGATATCGTCAACGTGTTCCTGCCGGTGCAACTGGTCGATCACCTGGCGGCGCAGCGCGGGGAGGATATCGATGCGACGCTGGCGGCCAGCCAGTTTACTTCCGATCGCATGGTGTTCGACCTGGTGCGCAAGATGCTCGATGCGCAGGCGCTGGCGGGTCCGCTGGCGGCGCAGATGTGCGACCACCTGGCCATGGCCCTGGCCTGCTACCTGATTGAACATTATTCGCGGCCGATACAGTCGGAAGAGAGCTCGCTCGGCGGCACGCGCTTGCGCCGGGTGCTGCGCCATATCACTGAACATCTCGATTCGCCGCTGGCCAATGCGGAACTGGCTGCACTGTGCGGCATGAGTGCGGCGCATTTCTCGCGGGAGTTCCATCGGGCGGTTGGCCTGCCGCCGCATCGCTATGTGCTGACGCGCCGTCTCGAGCGGGCCTGCGTGGCGCTGGCGGGCGGTGATACGCGCATCGTCGACATCGCGGAAGAATTCGGCTTCCATAGCGCCAGTCATTTCACGCGCGCCTTTACGGCGCATTACGGCTTGTCACCTGCTGCGTGGCGCGCCAGCCGCTGTAACAATTGTTAATAGCAGGATTGTGCAATTTGCGCGGTTTTGTGCACGCGCTGCGCTGCCGGTCGGCCACAGAATCTCCAGTTCCAGACCACAAATAATGGAGAGAGAACATGGCTTTACTACGTAATTCCCTTGCGCTGCTTGCCCTGGCTGCGGCCGGCGTGGCGCAGGCTGACAATATCTCGCTGCGCATCGGCTTCAGCGAGGGCCGCACTGGCGCGGAGTTCAAGCCGCTGCATGCGGAGGTGGGCAAGTTTGCTGTGACGCCGGATGTGCGCAAGAGCGCCGAGGGCGACCAGTGGGTGGTGGTGGCCAAGGATGCCCAGGGCCGGGTGCTGCATGAAGTGAGCGTGAACAATGGCTTGCGCCGTCATGTGGAGACGTTCAACCCGCGTTCCGGCGCGATCGAGCTGTCGACCACCGTGCAACAGCGGGAGGGCAGCTTCGAGGTGTCGCTGCCGTTCGATAAGGCTACCGCCAGCGTGGAGGTGCTGCCGAAGCAGGCTGGTGCGACCAGCGCCAAGTCGGCGGCCGCCGCAGCGGGACCGCTGGCGCGCTTTGACCGCAGCACTCTGGAGCAGGCTGCAGCCAGCGGCAAGACCGCGCGTTCGGCCATGCTGGCTGCTACGCCGACTGCCACCGCTACCACGATCCTGAATAACGGCAGCGCTGCGACGCGTATGGACTACGTCTTTATCGGCGATGGCTATACCGCAGCCGAAATGGATAAATGGCGCGCTGATGCGCAGAAGGTGATCAACGGCTTCCTGGCTGACCCGCTGTTCAATGCCAATCGCGCTTCGATGAACATCCACCGCGTCGACGTGGCCAGTAACCAGTCGGGCGTGGACGAACTCGACAAGGGCATCTATCGCGACACCGCAATGGATGGGGAATTTGCGTGCTATAACATCGAGCGCCTGCTGTGCGTGAACAATACCAAGGCGACCAATATCGCGGCTTCCGTGCTGGCGCCCGATGCGCGCGATGTAATCGTGGTGATCGCCAACTCCACGCGTTACGGTGGCTCCGGCGGCGCGGTCGCCACGCTGTCGATGCACGCGTCGTCGATCGAGGTGGCGCTGCATGAAATCGGCCACACCGCGTTCGCGCTGGCTGACGAATACGAATACGGCACTTGCAACACCAGCAGCGAGCCGACCGAGGTCAACGTGTCGCTGAACGGCACGCGCTCGGTCAAGTGGGGTAACCTGATTTCCGGCAGTACCGCCGTTCCGACCGGATTGGGCGTCTATCCGAATGGTACGGTCGGCACTTTCGTGGGCGCGCAGTACTGCGGCTCGGGCAAGTATCGTCCGACGGAGAATTCGCGCATGCGCACGCTCGGTTATCCTTGGCATGCGGTGAACGAGGGGGCGGTGCAGAAGGTATTCGCCAAGTACACCGGCGCTGGTTCGGTGACGCAGACCGGTACGCTGGCCAACGGCGGCAGCGCGATCGCGCCGAGCGCTTCGCCCGGCTGGGTGCAGGCTGGCGCCGGGACCTTCTCCCTGAAACTGAGCGGCCCGTCCGGTGCTGATTTCGACCTGTTCTTGTTCAAGTGGTCGGGCAGCGCCTGGATCAAGGTCGCGGCCAGCGAGGGCAATACCTCCAGCGAGTCGATCAGCTACAACGGCACGGCGGGCTATTACTATGCGCAGGTGAAGTCGTATTCGGGCAGCGGCAACTACTCGCTGACCTACGCTTTCCCTAAGCCTTGATTTCGCGCTGCCGCGCTTTCGGGAGGGACGCAAATGCCTTGTCGTAGGACCATTGCACCAGGTCGGCAAGGTAGTTTTCCGGGAAGCGCCGCACGTCGACAATCGTGACCCAGTGGTACCGGCCCATGTAGCGGGCCGGTTTCACGCCGGGCATGCCGGTAAGTTCTAGGAAGCGGTCGGGCGTGGCGCGGAAACTGAAGCGCCACCGTTCCGGCTCGCTGGTCTTGAAGTAGGCGAAGGTCTTGCCGCCCACCTTGTAGCTCAATACATTGACCGGTGGCGAGTGCAGCAGGCTTTCTGCGCTTGGCAGGCTGGCGCAGTGCGCTTTCAACTGCTCGGTGTTCATCGGTTATGCCGTTGTCCAGTTGAATTGCTGTTGCGGCAGGCCGGGCGCGTCGACGCGGAAGGTGAAGACGCCGCCGGCCAGCGGGTGGGCCGCCAGGGCTTCTTCACTCATTCCTTTGCGTGCGGTGGTGACGAAGACGGTGCGCAGGTCATCGCCGCCGAAGGCGACCTTGGTAATGTTCGGGCAGGGCATCGGGATGGTTTGCGCCAGCGTGCCATCGGGCGCGTAGCGTTCGATGCGGCTGCCGCCAAACAGCGAAATCCAGACGTGGCCTTCGGCGTCGACGGCGCTGCCATCCGGGTGACCCGGCACATCCTGCATGTAGCGCACGAATTCGCGCTTGCCGGAAAGCGAGCCGTCCGGCGCGCAATCGTAGGCATACACCACGCGCGCCAGCGTGTCGGTGTGGTAGAAGGTCTTGCCGTCCGGGCTGTGGCAGGGGCCGTTGGTGATGATGATGCCGCTGTCCATCGCATGCAGGCCGCGCGCATCGAGGCGGTAGAGCGAGCCGGTGGCGCTGGCTTCGCCGTTGTCCATGGTGCCGAACCACAGGCGGCCGGCCGGATCGACGTAAGCGTCGTTGCAGCGGTTGCCGGGCTGCTCCAGTTCGATCTCGAGTACGGTTTCGAAAGCGCCGGCCTGGGTGAAGCGCGCCAGCTTGCCGGGCAGCCCGCAGATCAAATCGCCGCTTGCCATCGGCAGGGCGAAGCCGATTTCCGCCGGCGCCTGCCAGCTCATGCGGTTGCCGCCCCGCTCATCGCAGCGGTGCAGGCGGCGCCCCTTGATATCGACGAAATGGAACGCGCGCTCGGCGGCGTTCCAGAACGGCCCCTCAGCCAGCGTAGCGCCGACCGGCCAGATACAGTGCGGTGCACTCATGATTGCATGCGTCTCCTGGAGGTTAAAATGGATAGCGCTAACATCCCGCCGAGTTTGGGGTAATTACCTTGACGAGTCAATAGATCCAAAGCGCCTTGCGAAGGCCTGACCATGCTAATATTTGGTTCATGATTGCCTCGGCTCTCTTTACACCTGCCCAGCAGAAATTACTGGGCTTACTGTTTGTGCGCGTGAATGAGGGATTCCACCTCAACGAAATCATGCGCCTGACGGGGCTGGGCAGCGCATCCGCGCAACGCGAGCTCAAGCGCTTGCATGAATCGGGCCTGATCGTGTCCGAACGCATCGGCAATGTGCGCCAGTTCCGCCCGAACAAGGAAAACCTGGTTTATCCCGAGCTGGCCAGTCTGGTCAAGAAAACCTTCGGCCTGGTCAGCGTGCTGAACTCAGCGCTGGCGCCGATGCGCAAGCAGCTCAGCGTGGCCTTCGTCTACGGCACCACGGTGAAGGAAGCAGAAGACTCGACAGCACCGGTCGAACTGCTGCTGATTGGCGAGAACACGACCTACGGCGAACTGCTGAGCCGGCTGCCGGTGGCCGAGCGCCTGCTGCGCCGCAAGATCAACCCCAACCTGTATTCCGTCGACGACTTCCAGCGCCGGTTGCGAGAGCAGCAGCCGTTCATCCTCAAGATGCTGGCGGGCCGCAAGGTGTTCGTGCTGGGCGACGATTCCGACCTCGACAACATCATCAAGGAAGTCCACCCGGAGGATGAACATGGAGACGCGATACCGGACGTTTAAGGAGTTCTATCCCTTTTACCTGCAGGAGCACTCCAACAGCACCTGCCGCCGCCTGCATTTCGCCGGTTCCACCATTGTGCTGCTGCTGGTGGCGCTGGTCATGGTCACCGGTGAGCTGGCGCTGTTATGGCTGCTGCCGGTGGTGGGTTACGGATTTGCCTGGGTCGGCCATTTCTTTTTCGAGCACAACCGGCCGGCTACCTTCAAATACCCGCTGTTCAGCCTATTGGGCGACTGGGTAATGTTCCGCGATATGCTTACGGGCCGTGTTGCGTGGTGAGGCCGAAGCGAGCGGCAGGCTGATGGCCACGCGCGTATAGCGTCCCGCTTCCGACTCGCAACCGATCTCGCCGCCGAAAGACGTGACTACGCGCTTGCAGAAAGCCAGGCCCATGCCTGTGCCGCCGCCATTGTCGTGCGTGGTATAGAACGGCTCGAAGACGTGCGGCAACACATCGGGCGCAATGCCGTGGCCGTTGTCTGTCACCACCAGCCAGTTAAGCATGCCGCGTGAATAGCATTCGACTTCCACCGCGCCGTTGCCATTGAGTTTTACCGCCTGCAGCGCATTCTTCAGCAAGTTGTACAGCACGAACATCAGGAGCACGTCCGATCCGTGGAAGCTGTACTCGTTGCGGATGGTGACGCGTACTTGCGAGCGCTCGGCGCCGGAGAAGGGGTAGCAGGCCATTGCCTCGTCCACGCAGACGCTGACCGAATGCACGGCGAAGCTCTCGCTGCGCATGATGCCGTCGCGCGCAGAAGCCAGCAGCATGTCGACGATGAAGTTCGAGCGCGATACTTCGGCATCGATGCTGCGCGCAATCTCGCCCAGGTGCTCCAGCTGGCGCGTGCCCAGCGAGCCCTGGTGATCGGGGCGGTAGCCGGCAATCAGTTCCGGCAGGGTGCGCGCCAGTATGCGGGTCTGGCAGCGGATGCTGGCCAGTGGCGTGCGCATCTCATGGGCGATGGTGGCTGCCGCGGCCATCGGGTCAGCCAGCAGGTTGTGGCGCACCATGGCCTGGGCAATCAGTCCCAGCGAAGCCATGATGAAGACCACGCCTGGAGGATAGATTTCGACCCCGTAATTGCACAGGTAATCGCTGGCCGCGCCGAAGTAAATCAGGATGCTGACCAGCACGTAGCGCAAGCGCGTGCGTTCGGTCGATACGGCGCGCTGCTGGCGGCGGTACAGCAGCCACAGTGCGCGCCCGATCACGATCACGGTCTGCGCCAGGTGCAGCGGATGCAGCCAGCCGGCCTTGGGATAGGCGCCGTAGAAGTAGTGCTGCAGGCCGGACAGCACCCAATCGGTAGTGGGCAGCATCAGGCCGAGGCCGCAGGCGAACAGGTAGCTGATAAACAGGCCGGGACGCTCGTCCTTGCTGCCGGTCAGCTCGATGATGAAGTGGTACAGCGTGGTCGGCAGGAACAGGATGGGCAGGTAACCCACACGCGCCAGCACCATCGCGGTGGTGTCGTTATGCGTCAGGAACAGCAGCGCCCAGGTCGCCTGCCAGAAGAAGGTCGTGGCGCACACGGCGAAAAAGGTCAGCCCGACCCGGTTAGGGCCGCGCGAGCGCAAGACGTACAGCCCATAACAAATAAACAGGGCTGAGACCAATGCCGGTATTAGCGCATACATTGAGTTTCCTCAGCTTAAAAACGGATTGTTAACAGCTTATTGTCAAGAAATTCGACAAGTATTGAGGAATATCAATAGTTCGGCGCGCCAATCGGAAAAAGTAAGGGCTGGCATTAAGCCGTTTTACTTTTATGGAGAAATAGTCCTATGTACGTGCACGTCCCCGCCCCCGACGCCCCTGCCGCAGCCGAAATGACCTTCCACCACAAGATTTCTATTTTTCT
>JBCNOX010000185.1:0-8840 GCA_039593645.1 Pseudoduganella sp. | reverse complement strand
GCTGGCCATCTTGAAAATGAAAAAGCGAAAACATATTTCCGACGACGCTGAAGCCGGGCTCCAGCTTTGTCTGGACCGATTCACTTTTAAATGATCTGACACCATTTGGAGATTGATGAAATGAAAATCCGTCCCCTCTATGACCGGGTTATTGTTAAGCGAATTGAAAAACAACGCCAAACCGCATCCGGCATCGTGATCCCTGATTCCGCCACCGAGAAGCCTGAGCAAGGTGAGATCCTGGCGGTCGGCCATGGCCGCGCACTCGCTGACGGCAGCGTGCGTCCGCTGGCCGTGAAGGTCGGCGACTCGGTTTTGTTCGGCAAGTACGCCGGGCAGACCGTCAAGCTCGAGGGCGAGGAATTGCTGGTGATGCGCGAGGAAGACATTCTTGGCGTGATCGAACACGCCGCCGCTCATGCCAAAGCCGCCTGAATCCAGAACGTTTTAGGGAGATAAGAAAATGACTGCTAAAGACGTCCAATTCAATGAAGATGCCCGCGCCCGTATCGTCAAGGGCGTAAATGTGCTGGCCAACGCCGTGAAGGTCACCCTGGGCCCGAAAGGCCGCAACGTGCTGATTGACCGAAGCTTCGGCGCACCGACCATCACCAAGGATGGTGTTTCGGTCGCCAAGGAAATCGAACTCAAGGATCGCCTGGAAAACATGGGCGCGCAGGTGGTCAAGCAGGTGGCTTCGAAGACCGCTGACGTAGCCGGCGACGGCACCACCACGGCTACCGTGCTTGCCCAGGCCATCGTCCAGGAAGGCATGAAATACGTCGCTGCCGGCATGAATCCGATGGATCTGAAGCGCGGCATCGACCAGGCTGTTGCCGCTGCCATCACCGAACTGAAGGCCATCTCGCGTCCGATCGCGACCAGCAAGGAGATCGCGCAAGTGGGCGCCATCTCTGCCAATTCCGACGGCGCCATCGGCGACATCATTGCCCAGGCCATGGAGAAGGTGGGCAAGGAGGGCGTGATCACCGTCGAGGATGGCAAATCGCTGGAGAACGAACTGGATGTGGTGGAAGGGATGCAGTTCGACCGCGGCTACCTGAGCCCGTACTTCATCAACGATCCCGAAAAACAGCTCGCGCGCCTGGAAGATCCGCTGGTGCTGTTGTACGACAAGAAGATCAGCAATATCCGCGAACTGCTGCCCGTTCTGGAGCAATCGGCCAAGGCTGGCAAACCGCTGTTCATCGTGGCCGAAGACGTGGAAGGTGAAGCGCTGGCGACGCTGGTGGTGAACTCGGTGCGCGGCATCCTGAAGGTGGCCGCCGTCAAGGCGCCAGGCTTCGGCGACCGCCGCAAAGCGATGCTGGAAGATATTGCCGTGCTGACCGGCGCCACCGTGATTTCGGAAGAGACCGGCTTCACGCTGGAAAAGGCTACCCTGGAGCAGTTGGGCAGCGCCAAGCGCATCGAGGTGCAGAAGGAAGCTACCACCATCATCGACGGCGCCGGCGAGCAGCAGCGCATCGACGCGCGCGTGGCATCCATCCAGGCCCAGATTGCGCAGGCCACCAGCGACTACGACAAGGAGAAGCTGCAGGAACGCGTCGCCAAATTGGCCGGCGGTGTGGCGGTCATCAAGGTCGGCGCTGCCACCGAAGTGGAAATGAAGGAGAAGCGCGACCGCGTCGACGATGCGCTGCATGCGACCCGCGCTGCCGTTGAGGAGGGCATCGTGCCGGGCGGCGGCGTGGCGCTGCTGCGTGCACGTGCGGCCATCGCCCAGCTGAAGGGTGCCAATGCCGACCAGCATGCAGGTGTGCAGATCGTGCTGCGCGCCCTGGAGGCCCCGCTGCGTGTGATCGTCTCCAATGCCGGCGAAGAGCCTTCGGTCGTAGTGGCCAAGGTCGCAGAAGGCAAAGGCAACTTCGGTTACAACGCTGCTACCGGCGAGTATGTCGACATGGTTGAAAGCGGCGTGATCGACCCAACCAAGGTGACTCGCACCGCGCTGCAGAACGCGGCTTCCATTGCAGGCCTGCTGCTGACCACCGAGGCGACTGTGTCAGCCACTGCGCCTGAGGAGAAGGACACGTTGCCTGCCTGACGCCTGGGAGTGCACGTGGTGGGGGGCGGCCGTGCCGTTGGGCGGCCGCCCTTTTTTGCTTTAGAGTCAGTTCTCTTCGCGCCAGCGGCGCATCCAGATCGCGACGGCAATCATGGCGACGCCTGCTGCAACGCCGACCCACAGCGTCGGGCTGGCCAGCGAAGCGTAAGCCTCGTTGAAGAAGGAAACCACCTGGCCCGCCTGCATGCCTTCCATCTTATCGGCATGGCGCATCGAATTATCCGCAGCCCCGTAGACCGAGCGGTCGAAGATCAGCCAGGCGCCTGGCAGTACGCTGCCCAGCAGGCGCAGCACAACCTGCGAGAAGAACCATTCGATGTTGACGCCGAGCTTGAAGGCGTAGTTGGCCCAGGCCAGCAGCGCGCCGGTCATCAACGGGGCGCCGACTGCCCACAGGAACACCTTGCTGCGCGCCCAGCTCGATACCATCAGCAACCAGCCCACGGTCGGCAGTGCCCACAGCAGGTAGATCGGGATCAATGCCAGCATTCGGAATGGGGAGAGCCACAGGTTGGTGGAGGAGAGCAGGTCGCCGAACACGTTCAAGCCGTGGAAGCTGAGGGCGATCGACGTCATCAGCATGATCGCGAGCGATGCCACAAAGCCGATGACTGCCACGATCAGTGGCGCTGCCACGGTCGCCACGGCCACTTTAGACAGTACGGTGATGGTGTCCGACAGTGGCAGCGATTTCCAGAACAGGATGCTGCGGTCGCGGCGGTCGTCGTACAGGGCGCCGAGGCAGTAAAAGAAAATCACGAAGCCCATCAGGATGTACAGCGGCGTGGCCATCATCGGGAAGGCGGCGCCGATCGCGCTGGCCAGTTCATGCCGCTGAACGGAGGTCATTTCATGGAAGCGCGCCAGGCTCTCGCCATTGATATGCATTTCCATTTTGTTGCCGATGATGAGCATCACGGCGGTGAAGGCCACCATCAGGCCGGCGATAATGGAGGGAGCCCACAGCAGCATGCCCTTGTTTTCCCAGTACTCGCGCTGCATCAGCCATTTCATCTTATTCATTCGTATTGTCCTTTCATGCTGGCCACGAACAGGTCGGCCACGCTAGGGGTACGGGTTTCGCCAAACGTTTCGAGCTGCTTGCGCGAGACGCCGTCGAACAGCATCACTGCCTTGCCGAACACCGTGCGCTGGTGCAGTGGCTGCAGGGCGCTGGCGGCGGTCATGTACTCGGGCTGCACCATTACTTCGGTGTAGCGGTCGCCGATTTCGTCCATCGAGGCGGCGAGGGTGATCTTGCCGTCGCGGATGAACATCAGGTCGGTCAGGATGTTTTCGACTTCCTCGATCTGGTGGGTGGTGATCAGGATGGTCTTGTTTTCGTCGAAGTAGTCCTCCAGCAGCTGGTGGTAGAACTGCTTGCGGTACAGGATGTCCAGGCCCAGGGTAGGTTCGTCCAGCACCAGCAGCTTGGCGTCGATGGCCATCACCAGTGCCAGGTGCAGTTGTACGATCATGCCCTTGGACATGGCCTTGACCTTCATGTCCGGCGACAGCTTGGTGTTGGCGATGTACTTTTCTGCGCGTTCACGGTTGAAGCGCGGGTGGATGCCTTCGCAGAAGCTGATCGCGTCCTTTACCTTCAGCCAGCGCGGCAGGATGGCAACGTCGGCGATGAAGCAGACGTCCTTCATCAGCTCATCGCGCTGCTGGCGCGGGTCGAGGCCCAGCACGTTCAATTCGCCTTCGAAGCGGGACAGGCCGAGGATGGCTTTCAGGGTGGTGGTTTTGCCGGAACCGTTTGGGCCGATCAGGCCGACGATGCGGCCGGCGTTGATCTGGAAGCTGGCGTCATCCAGCGCCTTGGTGGTGCCGTAACGCTTGCTCAGGTTTTTAGCGGTGATGATCGCTGTCATGCCGGGGCTCCTTGTGGCGGCACATTCGTGCTGCGCAGCAGTTGTTCAATGTCCAGGCCCAGGCGGCGGATGCGTTCGACCATTGCGGGCCATTCTTCGCGGATGAAGCGTTCGCGTTCAGTGGACAGCAGTTTATCAACAGCGCCTTCGGTAACGTACATTCCTAATCCCCTTCTTTTTTCCACCAAGGTTTCGTCGACCAGCTCCTGATAGGCGCGGGAGACGGTAATCGGGTTCAATTGATAATCGGCCGCGACCTGGCGCACCGAGGGCAGGGCATCGCCGGGCTTGAGCAAGCCATCCAGCATCATGCCGACGACCCGCTCCTTCAACTGCAGGTAGATCGGGCGGTTCTCATTCCACATACATCGTTTCCTCCAGTGTTGGTGATTTAATGAACTGGTGTTGTAGTTAACTATAACACTAACCGTATCGTCTGCAAGTAGTTTTTTTGCAAAGGCGGACTATGATCAAACTTGCAGAACCGTACTTTCAAAGAGGAGATTGCCATGTCCAGAACCATGCCTGGCGCCCTGGCTGCTGTGGTTGCCGCTGCGGCTTTTGGGTGCCTGATTCCTGTTTCTGCAATGCATCTGGGTGATGAGATGAAATGGGGCGATGCCCCGCCTGCGCTGCCTAAAGGAGCCAAAGCGGCTGTGCTGCAGGGGGATCCCACCAAGGCCGGGCAATTTGTGCTCCGGTTGCACGCTCCGTCGGGCTACAAGGTACCGCCGCATATGCATTCGATAATAGAGAACGTCACCGTGATCAAGGGCACGCTGATGCTGGTATGGGGGATAAGCTTGATGCAAAGGCGGCCAAGGCGCACCATGCGGGCGACTTTGTGGCGATTCCAGCCAAGACCAACCACTACGCGATCATGAAGGGCGACACCATCGTGCAGATCCATGGCGAGGGGCCGTTCGACATTACGTATGTGAATCCGGATGATGATCCGTTGAAGGGGAAAAAGTAGGATGTGGCAGCAACTGCGCGCGCATTTCAGGGACAATTGGCCGATCTATAGGCCGGGGCTAACCAGCATCGCGTGCGTCCCGCTGCTTTGGGGCGCTTTCGAGCTGTTTCGGCAAAATCTGGACCTGTTCGGCCTGGAGGGCGTCGACCCGGCGGTTATCTCGATCGGCTGGCTGGGTCTTTCAGGTGCTTTCTACGGCCATTTTGCGGGCCGGATCCTCACGGCGGTGAAGCGGAAGCAGGGTCGCGAGCAGTGAGCAGGGCGCGGAGCTGTGTTGCCTGCCTGGCCTGGGTGCCGGACATCGTGTTGTCGAAGACGACCAGCGCGCCGCCGCGCTGGTCGCGTAGCCACGCTGCGACCTGCTGCAGCCGGGCGGATTCGTAGATCGATCGATAGATTTGCGGGCTGCCGTGCAGGCGCACGTATGCCGCATCGGCGCGTGTCGCCACGAAAGGTCCTGGCTCGCCGGCTGGTGGATCGGCGACTACCCGTATTACCCCCATCTCCCGCAGCAATGCAGTTGCCTCGACGCCAAACCACGAGCCATGGCGCGCTTCGCAGGCCAGGAGCGCCGGCCCGCTGTCGCGCCCCTCGCTGCCAAAGCGCATGGCGAGGCCATCGAAGAGGGCCGCCACGGACGCCGGTTCGAAGCGCAGGCTGGGTGGCGTCTGCACCAGGACCCAGCCGAGTTTTTTGCCCAGCGCTCCTGCTTCTGCGGCAAAGCGGTCGAGGTCAGCGCGAAAATCCTGCAAGCGCTTTTCGTGCGTAATGGACTTAGGCAGCTTGACGGCAAAGCGAAAGCCCTCGGGCACGCTGTCTGCCCACCGCGCGTAAGTCTCCGGCCGGTGAGGGCGATAAAATGAGGAGTTGATTTCGACGGCGTCGAACACGGCTGCGTAACGCGCCAGGTTGCTGCCAAAACTGGCTGGTGGAAACAGGTCCGCATCGGCGCGCGGCAAAGCCCATCCAGCGATACCAATGGTTACAGGTTGCATAGGCGATCCCCATTATCATGGCTGCGACTATGACACAGGAGCCTCAAATGACCCCACACAGACGACTTGCCACACGCGCCATTATCATTGCCGTGTTAGCCGCCGGAGGCGGTGCCGCGGCGCTGCTCTCCGGCTGCGCGAGCTTCGCCGGGCCGCGCGATTACGAAGTCCCGCTGGCGCGGCTGCAGCGCAATATCGACCAGCGCTTCCCGCTCGAACACCGTGCGCTGGCCGTATTCGAACTGCGGCTGGAACAGCCGCGGCTTTCCACCTTGCCGAATGACCGCATCGCGCTCGGCGCCACGCTGTCGGTTTCGTCGCCGCTGATGCGGCAGCAATTCACCGGCAGCCTGTCGCTGTCGGGGCGCCTGAATATCGACCCTTCTCGCAATGCCGTCATGCTGGCCGATGCGCGTCTGGATGACTTTACGCTGGATGGCCTGGATGAGCGAACCCAGCGCCAGGTCGCTGGCGCGGCGCGCTTGCTGGCGGATAGCCTGGCGCGCGATACGCCGATTTATACCTGGCGTCCGGATGAGCTGCGTTATGCCGGCGTGCAGTTTGTGCCAACCGCGATCCGCACTTCGTCAAGCGGGCTGAGCATTCACTTGGAACCCTTGCGTGATGGTCGTCTATAATCGAAACTTCAACTATCAGGAGAGAGTGAAATGCCGGTGTTCGGTCTGGGTCTGCATATTCTGGTTGCCATCTTTTTCGCCGTGCACGCGGTGCGCCGCGGACGGGAACTGTATTGGCTGCTGATCCTGTTCTCTTTCCCGCTGCTGGGCAGCCTGGTGTATTTCTTCGCCGTGTACCTGCCGAGCTCGCGCCTGGAACTCGGCGCACGCAAAGCGGTTGCCGCTGCCGGCCGTATTCTCGATCCGGGCCGTGAACTGCGTGAAGCGCGCGATGCATTCAACTTCACCCCGACTGCGCAAAACCAGATGCGCCTTGCCTCGGCGCTGCTGGAAGCGGGTGAGGCGGCCGAAGCCGCTACTACTTACGAAGCTTGCTTGCAGGGCGCGTTCGGCTCCGACCTGGAGATCCGCCTTGGCGCAGCACGTGCGAGCCTGGCGATTGGCGCGCACGGCAAGACCATCGAACATCTGGAATTCATCCGTCGTGCGGACGCGAATTACCGTGCCGAGCAATGCAGCCTGTTGCTGGCGAAAGCGTATGCGGCTGCCGGCCGCAATGACGAGGCCCGTGCCGAGTTCGAAAACGCCGTCAACCGCTTCGGCAGTTTCGATGCGCGGGCCGAGTTTGCGATCTGGGCTGCGGGTATGCGCGAATACCAGCTTGCGCAGCGCTTGCAAAGCGAGCTGCAGCACACGATGGACCGCTGGAACAAACATACGGCGTCGATGAATGACGCCATGGTACGGCGCTTGAAAACCGCTTTCGCGCAAGTGCCGCGTAGCTGATCGATGAGAGGAGCATCAGAATGCATAGCCCGGTCCTGATGTTCCAGTCTTCCCGCTTCGAAATTGTCGCGGATGAGGATAAGCTGACCAATCCCGGCATTTATGGCTTGCGCCTGGCTGAGTGGATGGCCCATGAATTGCCCTCGCACGGCTTTCATACGCTTGGCGAGGTGATCCCTGAGGACTTCGCCTGGTGCGTGCCGGTCGAGGCTGAGGATTGCGAGCTGTACGTGGCCTGCACCAGTGCTGACGAGGGTTGGCAGGCGTACGTCTTCGCTGATTGCGGGTTGATGGAACGGCTGGCCGGCCGCGATCCACGCCCGACGGTGGTGGCTGAGCTGTACACGGCCGTGCGCTCGATTCTTGAAGATGCACCGGGCATCTCTTACCTGCATATCCAATGACTAAACGAGAAGCGGCAGAGCCCGTGTCACACCTTGGGGTCACACCCCAAGTGGGACACGAGCTCGAGCGTAATCGGCTTTCGCGGCATTTGCTGGCTGAGGCTTATAACAATGGCTGGGCTAATCATCGGCTGCTGAGGGCTTGTGCGCAGCTGTCGCAGGAGGATTTCTTGGCGCCCCGGACCGGGTTCTTTCCGTCGATTAAGGCTACGCTCAACCACATCCTTACCGTCGACTGGTTTTATCTTGATGCGCTGGAGCGGGAGGCGCGCGGGGCACCGCCGCATCCTGACTACCGCAGCGAGTTCTTCGCAGTAGAGGAACCGTTTGAAACCTGTGCCGCACTGTGGGAGGCGCAGCGCGCTGCGGACCGCCGCCTGATCGCTTACTGCAAATCCTTGCGCGATGGGGAGCTTGGGCGGGTTGTGGTGATTGACCGCGGCGAGGGGGAATTCCAGCGCGACACGCGTCAGCGCTTGCTGGCCCATATTTTCGGGCACCAGATCCATCATCGCGGGCAGGTCCATGCCATGCTGTCTTCCACGCCTATCGCTCCGCCGCAACTGGATGAGTTCTTCGCAGCAGGCGAGGCGCCGCTGCGGGCGCAAGATTTCAAGGAGTTGGGCTGGTCGGAAGAGGAAATCTGGGCCCCAAACTTATCCTGAATCAAGGAATTTGCTTCGGCAATCGTGGATAGTCAGGCTCAGTTTTAACCTGAGCAGGACTATCCATGAATGCAAACGAAAAAATGTTCGGCAACCCGATGCCGCCCCAGGAAATCTCGCTGGACGTGCTGCGTGAAAAATACGCGAAGGGGGATGAGCAGGACATCATCGACGTCCGACGCCGTGTCGCGCGTGCCCTGGCCGCACTGGAAGCGCCGGAGTTGCGTGACGATCTTGAAGAAAAATTCCTGTGGGCGCAGGAGAATGGCTTTGTGCCAGCCGGACGTATCAATTCTGCCGTCGGCCTGGGGCTGAAGGCCACCCTGATGAACTGCTTCGTGCAGCCGGTGGGGGATTCGGTGACCGGCGAGGCTGACGGGCTGCCCGGCATCTACACCGCCGTGGCGGAA
>JBCNOX010000184.1:0-8973 GCA_039593645.1 Pseudoduganella sp. | reverse complement strand
TATGGAAGGCGTGCAGCCGTTCAACCTGGAGAACCTGGTCACCAATATGCACCCGCTGGCCAGCTTCGCCATTTACCTCCTGGTGCTGGACTTCGCCGATTACTGGTTCCACCGCGCCCAGCACAGGTTCAACTGGTGGTGGGGCCTGCACAGCCTGCACCATAGCCAGCAGAACATGAACCTGTGGAGCGACGACCGCAACCACCTGCTGGACGACCTGCTGCGCGACATCGTGATGGCGGTGCTGGCGCTGGCGATCGGCGTGCCGCCAAGCCAGTACGTGCTGCTGGTATCGCTGTCCCGTATCGTGCAAAGCCTGCAACATGCCAATGTTCGTATACACTTCGGCCGCATTGGCGAACGGCTGCTGGTGTCGCCGCGCTACCACCGCATGCACCACGCCATAGGCATCGGCCATGAATCGAAAGGGCAGGGCACGCTGGGCGGTTGCAATTTCGCCGTGCTGTTCCCGATTTGGGACATTATTTTCCGCACCGCGAACTTCACGCCGCGCTTCGAAGCGACCGGCGTGCGCGACCAGTTGGCGGGCCGCGACTACGGCCGCGGCTTCTGGGCCCAGCAATGGCTTGGGCTGAAGCGGATGTTTGAATTTATGAGAAAGAAACCGAGTTAATCAATGCGCGCAGTTATTCACGCTTACGGCAGGGCCCTGCTGTCCCAGTTCCACGGCAAGATCCTATTGCTGAGTATTGTTCCTTTCATTTTGTCAGTCGCTCTGTGGGCGCTGCTGCTGTGGCTTGGCCTGCAGCCGCTGCTGGACTGGCTGCACGGCCACTTCGTCGAGTTCGAGGTCTACCGCGTGACCAGCGACTGGCTGCAGTCGATCGGCCTGGGCGGCCTGCGCTCGATCGTGGTGCCGCTGTTTGCACTGCTCCTGCTGCTGCCGCTGATGATCGTGACCGCCATGATCTTCATCGGCGTGGCCGCCATGCCGTTCATCGTGCGCCACGTGGGCGGCCGCCATTTTCCGCAGCTGGAAAAGAAGCAGGGCGGCTCCATCCTCGGCGGCGTGCTCAAGGCGCTGGGCGCCTTCGGCATCTTCGTGCTGGCCTGGCTGTGCATCGTGCCTTTGTATATCTTCCCGCCGCTGGCCGGCCTGGCCACCGTGCTGCTGTGGGGCTGGCTCACCAGCCGCGTGATGAGTTATGACGCGCTGGCCGACTATGCCAGTGCGGAAGAACTGTCCAAGCTGCAGCGCGAGCACCGCTGGCAGTTGATGTCAATCGGCGTGGTGTCCGGCCTGGCCGGGTCGCTGCCGGCCCTGGTCTGGGTCGGCGGCGCCGCAGCGGCGATCGCCTTCTTCCCGATCCTGCTGGCGGCATCGCTCTGGGTCTACGTGGTGATTTTTATCTTCACCGGCCTGTGGTTTGAGTATTATTGTCTGCAAGCGCTGGCGCAGTTGCGTCACGCGCCTTTCGAGGAAAGCTTATGCGAATCGGACTGATCATCATTGGCGACGAAATCCTTTCCGGCAAGCGAACCGACCAGCACTTCCCCAAAGTGGTGCAACTGCTGGCGGCGCGCGGCCTGCAACTGTCGTGGGCGGAGTTTCTCGGCGATGACCGCGAGCGCATCACTGCCACGCTCAAGCGCACTTTCGCCAGCGGCGATATCGTGTTCTCCTGCGGCGGCATCGGCGCCACGCCGGACGACCACACGCGGCAGGCGGCCGCTGCCGCGCTGGGCTTGCCGCTGGTACTGCACCAGGGGGCGAAAGAGAGCATCCAGCAGCGCGTGCGCCAGGTGGCGCAAGAAAAGGGCGAAGTGGCCGACCTGACATCGGCGGAAAACCTGCAGCGCCTGCAAATGGCCGAATTCCCGCAAGGTGCGGCGCTTATTCCGAATCCGTATAACAACGTCGCTGGATTCGCGCACGGCACGCATTACTTCGTGCCCGGCTTTCCGGTGATGGCGTGGCCGATGATCGAATGGGTGCTCGACACGCACTATGCCGACCTGTTCAATCGTGAGCCCCGCGCAGAGCGATCGGTGTTAGTGTACGAGGCGGCGGAAGCAGCGCTTACTCCGCTGATGCTGGCCCTGGAAGCAGCGTGGCCGCGCATCAAGGTCTTCAGCCTGCCTAGCGTGGGCGACGCGCAGACCCGGCGCCACATCGAGCTTGGCGTGAAAGGCGATCCGCCCCAATGCGAGGCTGCATTTGCCCAAATGTGCCGTGAGCTCGATGCCTTGAAAGTGGAGTATGCGAAGCCCTGAATCCACAGTGTGAAAAGGGTATTAACTGCTCTTGTAACGGCGCTCACAAAGCTGTGAAGCGCCGTTGTTTTTTTGCGAAACTGATACGCGAAGTTTAAATATTTTGCGAGTTGCCCCGTGCAGTGCGCGCCGATGTGGTGCAATGGTAATCAAGCAGAAATACTCTGCGTGTACTGTCCGGTTTGAACACTATGTTAAGCAATCGTCGTTTTCGCCGGCCCCGCGTTGTCGTCCGAGCGGTGCGCAAAATGCGCGCCGGTGCGGCAGCGGTTGGATATGGCGGCAGCAGGCGGCGTTTGCGCTCGGTACCTATGCCTTCCCAACAAGATCACGAATCAAGCTCCTTCGAACCACAACAACCGGCCGAGCCAGCACCACCACCTCCATCCGAACCGAAAAAAGGTTCACGTCTGCGCAATGCGCTCATTGTGCTGATTCTGGTGCTGCTGACAGTGGCCGGGTTCTGGGGCTATCACGAGACCCGCACCTCGACGATGCAGGCGAAGGTGTTCACCGACCTGGTCGGCAAGCTGACCTACAAGGTGGAACCTGGGCCGAGCACCTCGATCCGCTTCCCGCACGACAGTCCTTACGACGAACGGCTTGGCTACGCCAACCTGCCCGACTACCTGGACAAGCTGAAGGCGCGCGATTACGAAGTCACCTCGCAAGCGCGCTTCTCGCCGAAAATGGTGGAGCTGACCGATATGGGGGTGTTTGCCACTTATCGCGAAAAGACCCGTACCGGCCTGTCGATTTTGGATTGCCGCGAGCAGCCGCTGTTCACGGCCAGCTACCCGGAACGCATCTACGGCAGCTTCGAGCAGGCCCCGACTGCGCTGGTGCAAAGCCTGCTGTTCATCGAGAACCGCGAACTGCTGGACAACAAATATCCGAAACGCAACCCGGCCGTGGAGTGGGACCGCCTGTCCAAGGCCATCCTGGAAAAATCGATGAGCGCGGTCGGCGCCGGCGGCCACCGCGCGGCGGGCGGCTCCACGCTGGCGACCCAGATCGAGAAGTACCGCCATTCGCCGGAAGGCCGCACCGGTTCGATGAAGGACAAGCTGCAGCAAATGGTATCGGCCTCGCTGCGCGCCTACCAGCAGGGCGAAGACACCACCAAGGTGCGGCGCCAGATCGTGGTCGATTACCTGAATACGGTGCCGCTGTCGGCCAAGCCGGGCTATGGTGAAGTGAACGGCGTCGGCGACGGCATGTGGGTGTGGTACGGCCGCGAGTTTGACGAGGTGCAGCGCCTGCTGGGCGGCAAGATGGACCAGCCGGGCAGTGCGCTGGCCTTCAAGGAAGCGCTGTCGCTGCTGATTGCGCAGCGCCGCCCGAGCTACTACCTGGGTGACGGCGATGAAGACCTGGAAGTGCTGGCCAACAGCCACCTGCGCCTGCTGGCCAGCGCCGGCATCATCACCCCGCAGCTGCGCGATGCCGCGCTGAAGGAAAAGCTGCACCCGGCCAAGGGCAACGGCTTGCAGGCGGCACCGCCGATGACCTATGTGACCAAGAAAGCGTCGAATGCGGTGCGCGTGCACCTGGCCAACCTGCTGGGCGACAACCGCATGTACAACCTGGACCGCCTGGACCTGTCGGTCAACACCACGCTCGATGCGGAGACCCAGAAGACCGTCACCGCCATGCTGCGCCAGCTGCGCGAACCGGAAACCGCGGTGCAGGCCGGCCTGACCGGCAAGGGCATGCTGGGCAACGGCGACCCGGCCAATGTGGTGTACAGCTTCACCCTGCTGGAGCGCGGCGAGCACGCCAACTACCTGCGCGTGCAGACCGACAACTACGACCAGCCGCTGGACATCAACGAGGGCGCCAAGCTGGACCTGGGTTCCACCGCCAAGCTGCGCACCCTGGTGACGTACATGGACATCGTCGACCAGCTGCACAAGAAGTACGCGCAGCTGGACGTGGCGGAACTGAAGAAGGTGAGCGTCGACCAGCGCGACCGCCTGACCAGCTGGGGCATCGAATACCTGATCATGACGCCGAAAGACAAGCGCGACCTGCCGGCCATGCTGCAGGCGGCGCTGGAGCGCAAGTATTCGGCCAATCCGGGCGAAGGCTTCTTCACCGGCGGCGGCCTGCATTACTTCGGTAACTTCAGCAAGGACGACGACTTCAAGATCATGACGGTGCGCGAGGCGCTGCGCCGTTCCACCAACCTGGTGTTCGTGCGCCTGATGCGCGACGTGGTCAAGTACTACTCCTTCCAGATGCCAGGCTCTTCCCAGACGCTGCTGACCGATGCCGACGACCCGCGCCGTGCGGCTTACCTGGCGCGCTTCGCCGACAAGGAAGGCAAGGAGTTCCTGAATCGCTTCTACGCCAAGTACAAGGGCAAGAAAGCTTCGGAGCTGGATGCCATCCTGCTCGATACGATCCGCCCGACGCCGGTACGCCTGGCGAACATCCACCGCACCGTGTACCCGAATGCGACCCTGGCGGAGTTCAACAAGTTCGTGAACGACAACCTGAAGGTGCAGAACGATGTGCCGGACGAGCGGCTGGCCAAAATGTATGAGCAATACGCGATCGACAAGTGGAGCCTGGCCGACCGCGGCTACCTGGCGGCGGTGCACCCGCTGGAACTGTGGCTGGTAGCCTACCTGCATCAGAACGAGGGAGCTTCGCTGTCCGACGTCGTTGCCGCCAGCGAGAAGGAACGCCAGGAGGTCTACCAGTGGCTGTTCAAGACCCATCGCAAGCATGCGCAGGACAAACGCATTGCCGGCCTGCTGGAGATGGAAGCGTTCATGGGCATCCACCGCCAGTGGAAGAAGATGGGTTATCCGTTCGATTCGCTGGTGCCTTCGTACGCCACCACCCTGGGCGCTTCGGCCGACCGTCCGGCTGCGCTGGCCGAAATGATGGGGATTATCATCAACGGCGGCGTGCGCAAGACCACCCAGCGCATCGAGTCCCTGCACTTTGCGCAAGGCACGCCGTATGAAACGACGGTGGCGCGCAACAAGTCGTCTACCAACGAGCAGGTGCTGACGCCGGAAGTGGCGCGTGCGGTAGCCGATGCAATTCGCGAAGTGGTGTCGGACGGTACGGCGCGGCGCGTGAAGTCGGCCTTTGTTGGCTCCGACGGGCAGATCATTCCGGTGGGCGGCAAGACCGGTACCGGCGACCAGCGTTTCGACGTGTACGCGGCGGGCGGGCGCCTGATCGAGTCGCGTTACGTGAACCGGTCCGCGACCTTCGTGTTCAATATCGGCGAGCGCTTCTTCGGTTCGATGACGGCGTATGTGCATGGGCCGGAGTCGAAGAATTATGACTTTACTTCGGCGCTGCCGGTGCAGTTGCTGACCGTGCTGGCGCCCTCGCTGATGCCGCTGATCGAGCCGAATGCGCAGAAGGCGGCGCCGGTGGTGACGGCGATGGCGACCAGCGCGCCGGGCGGCGTGCAGCCGGTTGCCACTGCTGCATTGGCGGCGGCGACTGCCGCTGCCGTTCCCGCAGCACCGCTGCGCGCCTGCGGCGCCCGTTAAAACCGGTAAACCGGTGTCTGACCCGCAGGGTCAGACACCAAGTCAAAAACCCTTAACCCTGCCCGCAGCCGCCGCACTGTAGGTGTCTGACCCTGTGGGTCAGACACCGCCTTACCGGTTTACAATGCGCGCATGAAACTCATCACCAAGTTCACCAATGTCAGCCTGCGCGACCTGCTGGTCTCATTCGCCCCCACCATCCTGCTGATCGCCGGCGCGTGTGCGCTGGCCTACTGGATCATTGACCCCACCCCGCCGCGGGTCGTCAAGCTCTCCACCGGCCAGGAAAACAGCGCCTACGAAAACATCGGCAAGCGCTATGCGCAAGCGATGGCCAAGCACGGCATCAAGGTCGTGCTGCAGCAAAGCCAGGGATCGCAGGAAAACCTGCAGCGCCTGAACAAAGGCGAAACCGACATCGCCTTCGTGCAAAGCGGCTCCACCAACGAAGCCGAAGCCGAGCGCACCGGCCTGGTCTCCCTGGGCAGCCTGTTCACCGAGCCGCTGTGGCTCTTCATGCGGGAGAAGAAGGCCGTCACCAGCCTGACCCACCTCAAAGGCATGAAGGTCAACCTCGGCCCCGAGGGCAGCGGCGTGCCGCGCCTGTTCCGCCAGGTATTGCAGATCAACGGGCTGCACGCCGGCGACATCCAGGCCAGCGACCTGGAAAACACCCCTGCCACGGTGGAACTGCTGGAAGGCCGCATCGATGCACTGGTGTTCGCCGCGGCCCCCGACGACCCGCTGATCCAGATGCTGCTGATGACGCCCGGGATCAAATTGTTCAACTTCACCCAGGCCGAAGCCTATGCGCGCCGCCTGCCTTACCTGACCCACGTTACACTGCCACGCGGCATCGTCGACCTGGGCCGCGACCTGCCGGCGCGCGACTACCACCTGATTGCGCCGACGGCCACGCTGGTGGCACGCGAAGACCTGCATCCCGCCCTGGTCGACCTGTTCGTGCAGGCCGCCAGCAGCATCCACAGCGGGGCAGGCTGGTTCCAGCAGCAGGGCCAGTTCCCTTCTCCACGCTATACCGAAATCCCGGTGGCGCATGAGGCGGCCAAGTTCTACAAGGACGGCCCGCCTTTCCTGCAGCGCTATATGGCCTTCTGGCTGGCCAACCTGTTCGACCGCCTGTGGGTGGTGCTGCTGGCGGCCGGTGCGCTGATCCTGCCGCTGTCGAAGGTGGTGCCGCCGCTGTACGTATGGCGTATCCGTTCGCGGGTCTACCGCTGGTATGGCCAACTGCGTTCGGTGGAGCAGGGCGTCGACGAGGGCAAGCCGCGCGACGAACTGCTGCACCGCCTGGACCAGATCGAGGAAAGGGTGAACCGACTGACCGTGCCGCTGTCCTTTGCCGATGAGTTCTATGGACTGCGCAACCACATCGAATTTGTGCGGCAAAAGCTACGTACAAACACGTAATCGTCGATGAAAGTGTTGTATCCGTGAGAACTTCAATTGACAGTTGCTTACGGTTGCCCCAAAGATAAGCCGGAGAGTGAAACTGGTTTAACTACAAGGGGTAGCTATGGCACCAAAAAAACAGGTTCTCGCAATTGCTGTTGCATCACTTTTCACCAATGCCGCATGGGCGCAGGAAGCGCCCGCCGGCGAAACCGCTACAGTGGTGGTGACCGGTACCCGGGTCTCCAACCGCACGGTGCTCGACACCACCGCACCGGTCGACGTCATCAGCGCTGACAGCATCAAGAACGCCGGTGTTCCGGAAGTGACACAGGCACTGTCCGTTGCACTGCCTTCACTGAACTTCCCGCGCCCCGGCCTGGCCGACGGCACCGACACCATCCGTCCCGCCACGCTGCGCGGCCTGGCGCCGGACCAGACCCTGGTGCTGGTCAACTCCAAGCGCCGCCATACGTCTTCGCTGGTGAACCTGAACGGCACGATCGGCCGTGGTTCGGCAGCGGTGGACATGAACACCATCCCGGCCGGCATCGTCAAAACGATTGAAGTGCTGCGCGATGGCGCTTCCGCGCAATACGGCTCCGACGCGATTGCCGGCGTGATCAACGTGCGCCTGCGTACCGACCGCACCGGCGGCGAGGCCAGTGTGAGCTACGGCCGCCGCGATACCGAATACAATTTCAACCCCGGCACGCCGCCAGCCGGCGCCACCTGGGGCGTGCAGGATTCGCGCGAGCGCAAGGACGGAAACACGCTCAACATCAGCCTGTGGAAGGGCATGGAACTGGGCGAAAACGGCTTCCTGACCCTCGCGCTGGAGCGCAAGCGCCAGGACCATACCGAGCGCTCGGGCTGGGACGTGCGCCAGCAGTATCCACTGGTGAACGGCGCCTTCGACCCGCGCGAAGCGAATTTCAACCGCTTCAACGCCTGGTATGGCGAGCCTGAGCTGAGGCAGAACACCTTCTTCGCCAACGCCGGCTATACGCTGGGTGGCGGCGTCAAGCTGTATGGCTGGACCAGCTACCAGGACCGCGATGCGCGCTCGGGCGGCTTCTTCCGCCGCGCCCTGCAGGACAACAATACGATCCAGATCTATCCGGATGGATTCCTGCCGATCATTGCACCGGCAGTAGAGGACTTCAGCGCGGCCTTCGGCGCCACCTGGACCGCAGGCGAGTGGGACATGGATGCTTCTGTGACCTACGGCGACAACCGGATGGACTTCACCATCGAGAATACGCTGAACCGTTCCCTTGGCCCGGCCTCCAAGACAGTGTTCGATGCTGGCGGCTTCAAGTACGACCAGCTGACCCTGAACCTGTCCGGCGTGCGCCAGTACGAGGTGGGCCTGTCGTCGCCGCTGAACGTGGCAGTTGGCGTGGAAGCGCGCCGCGAAGGCTATTCGCTGCACGCCGGCGAGCCTGATTCCTGGCGCAATGGCGGCGTGCTGCTGCCGAACGGCCAGCCAACGGCATCGGGCTCGCAGGTCTTCCCTGGCTTCCGTCCTAGCGATGAATCGGATTCCAACCGCAAAGCCTATTCGGCCTATGTCGACGTGGAAGCAAACGTGACGCAAAACCTGCTGGCATCGGCTGCAGTGCGCGGCGAGCATTATTCCGACTTCGGCAACAACTGGTCGGGCAAGCTGGCTGCCCGCTACAACTTCTCGCCGTCCTTCGCGCTGCGCGGTTCGGCGCAGAACGGCTTCCGTGCGCCGTCGCCGCAACAGCAGTTCTTCACTTCCACGGCCACCAACTTCGTGGGCGGAGTGCCGTTCGAC
>JBCNOX010000183.1:0-8987 GCA_039593645.1 Pseudoduganella sp. | reverse complement strand
TGACGCGCGATTCGGCATCCACCGAGTGCTCGACCACCTGTCCGATGTAGGTGCCGTTGGCCCAGGTGAAAGCCATGCCGCGGTGGCGCCCGGGCTGCGGTGCGGTGCGCCAGCCGGCGCTGTCTTCCAGCCGGTCCAGCACCGCGCGCTCACGGCTGCCGGGCTTCATCAGGCTGCGGCGGTAATCGAGCGCATTGGCATTGGCCCGCAGCGCCAGTTCGTCCATGAAGGATTCGGTGGCGAAGATGTTTTGCGACGCAGCGACCGAGCGCCAGTAACCGAGCGGCACGCCGGCATCGATGGTATTGGTGCGGTGGGCGAAGCCGGGCAGTCCGTAATAGCGGGTAAACAGCACACCGACTGCGCTGCGGTCGAAGGGCTTGGCGTACTGCTTGTCCGCGCCAAAGCGCGAGTAGCTGAACAGGGTATCGCTCGCGCTGTCCATGCGCACCGCCGACAACGCGCCGGCCGGATCGAAGCCGGCGCGCAGGCGCAGCACCGCTGCCGGGCGGTGATAGCCGTGGCGCATGTCTTCTTCGCGGCTCCACAGCAGCTTGACCGGTACACCAGCCTCCTTCGCGATCAAGGCCGCCTGCACGGCGAAATCGGCCTCGATGCGGCGGCCGAAACCGCCCCCGCTCAGCGTGGTATGGATAGTGACGGCTTCCGGCGCGATGCCGAGCGCCTGGGACACAAAGGTACGGGCCGTATCCTGGGCCTGGGTCGGCAGCCACAGCTCCGCTTTGCCGTCCCTGACGCTGGCGGTGCCGTTCATTGGCTCCATGGTGGCGTGCGCCAGCAGCGGCACGCTGTAAGTCCGGTCAAGCCACGAAGTGGCTTTGGCCTGGCCGGCATCGTGTGCGGCGCTGATGTCCTCGGCCTTGCTGTTGCGCGGCACCACCAGGTCGCCATCCTTCAGCACCGCTGCGCGCAGCATGTCGCGATACGGGGCGCTGGAATGCCTGCTGGCAGCGGCGAGGTCCCATTCCGGCTTCAGCGCGTTGACGGCCTGTTGCGCACGCCAGTAGCTGTCCGCCACCACCGCCACAGCTTCCGGCAGGCGCACCACTTGCTTCACGCCGCGCCGTGACAGCGCCGGCTGCGGGTCGACCGACGCCAGCTTGCCGCCGAAGTGCGGGCATTGCACGATCGCTGCATACAGCATGCCGGGCACCTTCACGTCGATGCCATACAGCGCACTGCCATCGGTCTTGGCCGGCAGGTCGAGGCGCGCCACGTCCTTGCCCATATGGCGCCAGCGTTCCTTCGGCATCAGCGGCGGATCGGACGGCACCGGCTGCAGCGCGGCTTGCTGCACCAGCTTGGCGTAAGGAAGCTTGCGGCCGCTGGCCTTGTGCAGCACGGCACCCAGGTGGGTATCGCATTCGGCAGCCGGGACTTTCCATTGCGCCGCAGCCGCGCCCACCAGCATGGCGCGCGCCTGCGCGCCAGCCTTGCGCAGCGGCAGGAACTGGCGCGCCACGCCGCCGCTGCCGTAGGTCGCGTATTCGCCCCAGCCGGCATTGATGAACTGCTTCTCGACCGGCGCCATTTCGATGCGCACGGTCTTCCAGTCCAGGTCCATTTCATCGGCCAGCATCTGGGCGATGGCGGTGCCGGTGCCCTGCCCTATTTCGCTGGTGTTGGAGAGGATGGTGACGGCGCCATCCGGGGCGATGCGTACCCACGCTGGCGGAGGCGGCGGCGGAACCGCAGCCGGCGCCTGGGCAGAGGCGGGACCGACCGCCAGCAACAGGCCGCCGGCGGCAAGCGTCTTCAGGAAGTCGCGACGGTTGCTCATGCCGCCTCCTCCATTTTCATGCCTGCCGCACGCCTGATGGCGCGCCGCACGCGCGGATAGGTGCCACAGCGGCACAGGTTCGTCATGGCTTCGGCGATCTGCGCGTCGGTCGGCTTGGGGTGGGTTTTCAGCAGCGCCGCTGCCGCCATCAGCATGCCCGACTGGCAGTAGCCGCACTGCGGCACCTGCTCCGCGATCCAGGCTTGCTGCAAGGCGTGCGAGCGATCCGGCGACAGCGCCTCGATGGTGCGCACCTTGCCCTTGCCGATCGCGCTGACCGGCATCACGCAACTGCGCACCACCTGGCCATCGATGTGCACCGTGCAGGCGCCGCAAACGCCGGCGCCGCAGCCGTATTTGGTGCCGGTGAGCCCCAGCGTATCGCGCAACACCCACAGCAAGGGTGTATCGCCCTCGACGTCCGCCGTGCGGGCGACGCCGTTGATATTCAGTTTGTAAGCCATTGTCTCCCCCATAAGGTGGGGGAAGCTTATCAGCAGCGCGGAAGCGTGGATCAGCGCTGTGACGAAAACCGGCAACCGTGGGTTAAAAACGAAAAAAGCCCGCACTTGGCGGGCTTCCCTTCAGGCAGCGCTGCGATCAGCGCTTCAGGACCAGCGAACCTGGCAGCGAGTGCAGGTAAGCGGCGATGTCCTGGATGTCCTTGTTCGACAGTGGCTTGACCTGGCCGGTCATGATCGCGTTGGAGCGGCCGTTCGGTGCATCGCCGCGCTTGTAGGCGGTCAGTGCGTGCTGCAGGTAGTCCTTGTGCTGGCCGGCCAGCTTGGGATAGCTCGGATCGATCGGGGAGTTGTAGTCCTTGCCGTGGCAGGCAGCGCAGCTGTACTTTTCAGCCAGGGCCTTGCCATTTTCGATGTTGCCGCCAGCCAGGGCACTGAACGAAACCGCGGAGCAGAACAGAGCAATAATCAGTTTTTTCATGGTTCAGGGCCTTATTTCTGCTGGGAGTAGAACGCGGCGATGTCGGCGATGTCCTGGTCGGACAGGCTGACAGCGATACCCTTCATGGTCGGGTGCTTGCGCTCACCCTTCTGGTAGCCCTTGAGTGCGTTTTCAATGTACTTGGCAGATTGGCCGCCGATCATCGGCACCTGGAAAACTTCGGGGAAGGTAGCTTTGTAGCCTGGAATTGCGTGGCAACCGATGCACATCTCGATCTTGCCTTTTGCGTTCTTGGCGTCGCCGACGATGTCCGCGGCTACGGCTGCCTGCGCAACTGCGGTCAGCGCGAGGAGTGCGAAGATTTTTTTCATAGGTGTGGGCTTTAGTCAGTTGAAATCGGACACTGCATTGCGCAACAAAACCGCTCCTTTGCGCCCTCAACCTGCGATTTTACCTTAGAAGTTGGCCAATCGTCCATAAGATGGAACAAGCAACAGTCTGGAACTGTGGTTTGCCAGGGCTTGCCATTACAGCAAGCTCTGGCTGAACCTTAGTAGCCGGCCGGATAGCTGGCAGTCGCGCTCATGGCAACCGGCTGCCCGACTCCACTTCCCGAGCTGGCCAGGTCATTCATCGGGAAGAACAGTTGCGCCGCCGCCGGCAAGTTGTAGGCCGCCACCTGGGCTTCTGCATCGGCACTGACCGTAATACCCCACAGCTTGAACACCGCACGCATGTCACGGCCGATCAGGAAAGAGCTCGAGATCAGCATGAAGTCGTTGCCTTCCATATTGGATGGGTAGCTGGCATAGGTACCAAAGCCATAGCTGGCCGCCACGCTGCCCCATTTGCCCGAGTTCGCGCTCATATTGCGGTCCAGCAGGTACTGCAGGGTGAACAACTCCCAGCCATCGACGTAGCTGCTGTTGTAGTAGCGCGCGTATTCCACCAGCTGGCGATAGAACATGATGCGTGCCGAATTGTTCGCCGCATAGCTCCCATCGGCCCAGGTGCTCTGGTACATGGCAGCGACCGGGTCAGCCGCGGCCAGCGCTGTTTTCATGGACGTGAAGACGGCAAAACCGATATCCGTGCGCGCCTTGAGCGGCGCAGCCAGGCCGGCAGGCGACTGGTTATATTTGATCATCTTATGTGTCGGGAAGATGTTGTTCGACACCTCAGTCGACCGGTCATTGTAGATCTTCATGCGGCCAACCTGCAGATTGTGGCCAATCTCGTGCGATTCGCCCCAGCCAAGCGGATCGAACGCCCAATCCTGGTCGTAAGGATTGCCGGAACAGCCGTTACCGCACGCCGCATGCGCATCAACGATCACGTTCTGCATGGTGTCGCGGCGGTGCTGCGTGCCGGTGCAATCCCAGCCCAGGCTGTCGCATTTGGCCTTGGCGCTAGGCGCCAGGCTAAGGAAGCCGCTCGATGCGTTGAAGCCGGCCAGCTCGTAGGTGTCCTTGATGGTGTACTTGAAAGTATAGTCCGCCAGTCGCGACATATTGCCCTGGTAGTTGGCGATAGTCTGCTTGAACTTGTCCTTCTGTGACTGCACGGTCAGGGTGTCGGTGGCAAAGGCGATCCAATTGGTTGGCGTGGTGTTGACCGCATCCCGGAAGCTCGCGACTTGTACCGGGTCGTAGGCGTCGCGCAGGACAGGATGCGTGATCACGCCGTCCACCTTAACGCTGACCGACTGCTCGCCTGCCTTCGGTGCGTCGATGAACAGGATCAGCGGGCCGCCGTACGGGCTGGTGATCGTCACCGGCTTGTTCGGTTGCAGCGCAAAGCGTTGCGAGCTGATTTGCGATGGACGGTCGTAGGTGTTGAAGACGCGGGTGGTGTCGCGCAGCATATTCACACCGAAGCGAACGGTATTGCTGCCACCGTCAGTTCGGGTCAGCGTCACTTTGGTTCCGGGCATGACGTACAGGCCCGTCATATACTGCTTGCTGCCGCTGGCCGGCAGGCCCGTCGTGACAGTGCTGGAAATGGTCGGAGTACCAGCCGGGAACATGTCCGAGAAGTTGCCCAGGTTTTTCGCAACGGTGGTGAAACTGCGGTTGTTCATCACCGTCATATCGGAGAACAGGCCGCGGAAGAAGTCCTGCCTGTTGCCAGATTTGGTCATCGGGTACGACAAGGCCGCCCGGTACTTGTCGCCCAGCAGGACCAGCAGCTTCTCCATCTGGTAGCCGGCCTGCGCAAACAGCGGGGCATCCGGATCATCCAGCCCCTGGACCATCTCCCGCACGTCGCTTACCGGATTGCCGAATTCGGCCATGTAAGCAGTGTCGCCCGAGCAGTCGATGCGGCCGCCCGTGCTGCATCCGCTCCAGCTAGTGCTAAAGCTGTTCTGGTTCAGGCGATTGAGCAGCGCCTGGAATTTCGACAGCTGCGGCGAAACGGCAGGCAAGGCTGCAGGTTCGAAAGACAACAGGCCCTGGCGCGCCCAGTAGTTGGTCTGCTGGCTGAGGCCGAAGTAATTCAGCATGCGGGCCGACAGGTCGTCGTTGTCGCGATAGTGGTGCAGGTACAGCACTGGGATGCCGCGCTTCTGGGCATCGCTCACAGCTTGCATGACAGCCGCGCCGTCGTAGGCGCCCGGCCCCTGCTCGCGGCCAATCACCAGCAGGTCGGCGGTCTGCAGGCAGCCAGCTAGCGCCGCGCCGTCGCACACATTGTCTTTTTGAGTCGCACCAGCTGCCAGCCCATTGACGGTGGCCGTCGGAGACTTGGCGAAGAACCAGTCGCGCACTTTTTTCTCATGCGGGAACCAGTAGGTTTCAGTGCCGGGAAGATGGGCGGTAACGACTTTCAGGTTGGCCAGGTCGGTACGTGCAGTCAGCCAGGACACGACATTGACCATGAACTGGTCCATGTTCGCATTGCCCGGCACGCCCAGCGGATTGCCGCCAAATGCGGAATAGCGTGCCTTGCCATCCAATGAATAGCCCGCAACCGCCAGGGTCGCATTGTTGCCGCCCGACTTGCTGCCGTAGTTCCAGTTGGACGGCAGGATGACATGGTTGCGCGCGCTGTCCTTGACGCCAAAGGTCGAGGAATCCCAGCTTGGGTCCCAGTCGATCAGGCCGACAGTGGAACTGCTGCGGGTGCCGTCCGGGTTGAGCTTGAAGAGTGCCTGCTTGACTTCGCCGTACCTGGTCGCCTCGCCCGATATCAGTGCCAGCGCCGCTTGCATGACTTCATCGGTGCTGGCGTACTGGGCGTCGCCCGCTACCAGCGCGGCGCTGACGCCGGTCTGCGCCGCCGTCTGGCCGCCCGGCGGCGTGCCAGGCTGACTGCCCGAATTGGCAGGCTGGCCGGCCACAGGACCGGCACTGCCGGATGAATTACCGCCCTCTGTGGAGCCGCCCCCGCCACAACCGGCAAGGAGCAGGTACAAGCCAGCCACAGGGATCAAATGGAGAAAATGCTTTTTCACGCCCATCCTTTTTTATGCAATATCAACAGTCAAATAAATGATTGCCTTATGGAAATATTGCAAAGTATATCGCATAAACTCCTGGATTATTCCGGGCGCCTCCCAGTATTTAGTGATTTTTTCAGTTTGCCCCACATTTAGGTGCATTTGGCCAAATTTTGACGAAGATGGATGGTGATAACGCCCCAACAAAAAAACGCAACCCTGCGCCAGTTTCGCCAAAGCTTGCAGCCGGCAATATTGATATATTCAAGACATTCAAATTGACGATTAAATAACTTGCAACGCAATAAATACGCATTAATCTGGCCGCATCAAACAGTCCTGCGCCGGCTCCCTCCGGATGCGGCTCTGGCATATACTTCCATTGATATCCTCTTCCGGAAGTTTTATATGCACGCACCGCAACGATTCGAAGGTTCCGACAACTACGTCGCCACCAATGACCTGAAACTGGCCGTCAACGCCGCCCTGACCCTGCAGCGCCCCCTGCTGATCAAGGGCGAACCGGGCACCGGCAAGACCATGCTGGCGGAAGAAGTCGCCGCCGCACTCGATATGCCGCTGATGCAGTGGCATATCAAATCCACCACCAAGGCCCAGCAAGGCCTGTACGAATACGACGCCGTGTCGCGCCTGCGCGACTCCCAGTTGGGCGACGAGCGCGTGCGCGATATCCACAACTACATCGTCAAAGGCGTGCTGTGGCAAGCCTTCACCGCGCCGGAACCGGTGGTGCTGCTGATCGACGAGATCGACAAGGCCGACATCGAATTCCCGAACGACCTGCTGCGCGAACTGGACCGCATGGAGTTCTACGTCTACGAGACGCGCGAAATGGTGACCGCCAAGCACCGCCCGCTGGTGATCATTACCTCCAATAACGAGAAAGAGCTGCCGGACGCCTTCCTGCGCCGCTGCTTCTTCCACTACATCAAATTCCCGGACAAGGACACGATGGAAGCGATCGTCAAAGTCCACTACCCGCACCTGAAGCAGGAACTGCTGGCCACCGCCCTGCAAACCTTCTACGAAGTGCGCGACGTGCCGGGCCTGAAGAAGAAGCCATCGACCAGCGAATTCCTCGACTGGCTCAAGCTCCTGATGGCCGAAGACATTCCGCCCGAAGTCCTGCGCGGCAAGGACCCGAAAGCGGCCGTCCCGCCGCTGCACGGCGCCCTGCTGAAAAACGAGCAGGACGTGCACCTGTTCGAACGCCTGGTATTCATGTCGAGGACCAACCGCTGATGGACGCACCAATCCCGGTCACGCTGGAAGCCAACGGCCTGCGCCTGGAGCCGCTCGGCCAGCAGCACGCCGAAGGCCTGCGCGAAGCCGCGCAGGATGGCGAACTGTGGAAGCTGCGCGTCACCTCCGTGCCGGAACCGCACATGGTGGAACCCTACATCGCCACCGCGCTCGAGATGCGCCCATCGCGCCTGGCCTTTGCGGTGATCGACAACGCCGCCGCCCGCGTGCTGGGCACCACCAGCTACCACGACATCGTGCCCGCCATCGACCGCGCCGAAATCGGCTACACCTGGTACCGCCGCAGCGTACAGCGCACCCACGTCAACACCACCTGCAAGCTGCTGTTGCTGACGCACGCCTTCGAAACGCTCGGCTGCGCCGTGGTCGGCTTCCGCACCGATAACTTCAACCACGCCTCGCAAGCCGCCATCGAACGCCTGGGCGCCAAGAAAGACGGCGTGCTGCGCCACCATGCTGTGCGGCGCGACGGCACCGTGCGCGATACGGTCATGTACAGCATCGTGCGCGGCGAATGGCCGGAAGTGAAAGCGCAGCTGCGCTACCTGCTGGCACGGAGGGAGACGGCATGCTGATCGACTTCTTCTTCACGCTGAAAGACGCCAGGATCCCGGTCACGATCAAGGAATTCCTCACCCTGCTCGAAGCCATGCAAAAGCAGGTGCTGGAACCCTCGCTGGACGACTTCTACTACATGAGCCGCCTGTGCCTGGTGAAGGACGAGGCCAACTACGACAAGTTCGACCGCGCCTTCGGCCAGTACTTCAAAGGCATCAACGCCGTCTTCGACACCACCAAGGAAATCCCGCTCGATTGGCTGGTGCAGCGCATGAAACGCGAGCTGACGCCCGAGCAGATCGCCGCGCTGGAGAAATTCGGCTACGACAAGCTGATGGACCGCCTGAACGAGCTGCTGAAGGAGCAGAAAGAACGCCACGAAGGCGGCAACAAATGGATCGGCAGCGGCGGCACCTCCCCGTTCGGCAACGGCGGCACCAATCCCGAAGGCATCCGCATCGGCGGCAAAGGCGGCAACCGCACTGCAGTCAAAGTATGGGAGCAGCGCACCTATAAGGATTACGACGGCGACCGCGAACTGGGCACGCGCAACATCAAGGTCGCCCTGCGCCGCCTGCGCAAGTTCGCCCGCGAAGGCGCGGCGGAAGAACTGGCCCTCGACCAGACCATCCGCGCCACCGCCAACAACGCCGGCTACCTCGACATCAAGATGCAGCCCGAGCGCAAGAACAACGTCAAGGTACTGATGCTGATGGACGTCGGCGGCACGATGGACGACCACATCGAACGCGCGGAAGAACTGTTCTCGGCCGCCAAGACCGAGTTCAAGAACATGGAGTTCTACTACTTCCACAACTGCGTGTACGACTACCTGTGGCGCAGCAACCGCCGCCGCAACGCCGAACGCTTCGCCACCTGGGACGTGCTGCGCAAATACCCGCCCGATACCAAACTGATCTTCGTCGGCGACGCCACCATGAGTCCCTACGAAGTGCTGCAGCCCGGCGGCTCGGTGGAATACAACAACGAAGAAGCCGGCGC
>JBCNOX010000182.1:0-9013 GCA_039593645.1 Pseudoduganella sp. | reverse complement strand
TTGCTGGTGAGATACATTCTGCTGGAGGCGCGACAAAGCGCAAAGAGGCGGCACTCTGTATTTTGGGTCGGGAATAGGCGAAGTGACCCCGTAGGATTTTGTCCTACAAAGGGCTGCCCATAGAGGGACAGCGCCAGTATTGGCGCGGGTTTGCGGGGCGTTCAGGCTCGCTCAAAACGCAGGAGCCGAGGGTAAAAAAGCGATATCGCTGAGATGCTTTTTTGCGACATCTGAACTGGTAACGGCAGGGTTTTGGAGAACTTTAGGGTTCTGAGCAAAAAATTTTAAGTTTTTTTCACTCATTCCAAACTGCCGAACAGCAAGCCTTTTACCGGGCTTCTAGAAACGGTAACGGCAGGGGTTCGGAGAACTTTAGGGTTTTTTGAAAAAAAATTTGAGAATTTTTGGTTCTTTTGAAATCAATGACTTAGGCCGCAAAGCCGGTACTGCAGTGTCTGACCCGCAGGGTCAGACACTGGTCCGCGGCGGTCGCGTACAGGTGTCAGACCCGTGGGTCTGACACCGGTTTACCGGTTTTGGAGAGCCGAAAGGTTGCTACAATCTCACTTTGTTTAAGTCTCAAGGAAAACACCCGCATGATTTCCCGTTCTGACTGCCTGGCCCGCGACGCTGCGGACACCCTGGCGCCGCTGCGCGAGCAGTTCGACCTGCCTGCCGGAGTCATTTATCTCGATGGCAACTCCCTCGGCGCCCGCCCGAAAGCCGCCCTGACCCGCGCCACCGAGGTGATCGCCCGGGAATGGGGCAAGGACCTGATCACCAGCTGGAACACTGCCGGCTGGTTCGAGATGCCGAAACGCCTCGGCGACAAGCTGGCCCCGCTGGTCGGCGCCAAGCCCGGCGAAGTGGTGGTCACCGACACCACCTCGATCAACCTGTTCAAGGCCCTGGCCGCCGCCTTGCACGCGCAGGCCCACACCGGCCGCAAGGTCATCATCACCGAGCGCTCGAACTTCCCGACCGATATCTATATGGCCCAGGGCCTGGCCTCCTGGCTCGACCGCGGCTACGAAGTGCGCCTGGTCGACAGCCCGGACCAGCTGCCGGCTGCCATCACCGCCGACGTCGCGGTGGTCATGCTGACCCACGTGAACTACCGCACCGGCTACCAGCACGACATGGCGGCCACCAGCGCCCTCGCCCACCAGCACGGCGCACTGATCGTGTGGGACCTGGCGCATTCGGCGGGCGCGGTGCCGCTCGACCTGCATGCCGATGGCGCCGACTTCGCCGTCGGCTGCACCTATAAATACCTGAACGGCGGCCCAGGTGCGCCGGCCTTCATCTGGGTTCCCGAGCGCATCCAGGACAGATTCAGCCACCCGCTGTCGGGCTGGTGGGGCCACGCCAACCCGTTCGCCATGGCGCCCGACTTTGCGCCGACCATGGGCATTGGCCGCGCGCTGTGCGGCACCCAGCCCATCGTCTCGCTGGCCATGGTGGAATGCGGTCTCGACGTCTTCGCGCAAACCGGCATGGAAGCGGTGCGCGCCAAATCGCTGGCCCTGACCGACCTGTTCATCGCCCTGGTGGAACAGCGCTGCCCGAATCATCCGCTGGGCCTGGTCACGCCGCGCGACCATGCGCGCCGCGGTTCGCAGGTCAGCTTTACCCACCCGCACGGCTACGCCGTGATGCAGGCGCTGATCGCGCGCGGCGTGATCGGCGATTACCGCGAGCCGGAAATCATGCGCTTCGGCTTCACGCCGCTCTACACCAGCTTCGCCGACGTGTGGGATGCGGTGGAGATCATGAAGCAGATCCTGGACGACAAAGCCTACGACATCACGGCCGCCCGCGGCGCCGTAACCTGAGACACGCTATGACCGAAGAAAAGAAAGGCGCCGCATGGCACGGCGCGCAGATGGACTTCTCCAAGTCCATGAGCTACGGCGACTACCTGGGCCTGGAAAAGATCCTGAACGCGCAGCACCCGCTGTCGCCCAACCACAATGAGATGCTGTTCATCGTGCAGCACCAGACCAGCGAACTGTGGATGAAGCTGATGCTGCACGAGCTGCACGCCGTGGTCGACCATATCCGCCGCGACGATCTGCCGCCGGCATTCAAGATGCTGGCGCGCGTAGCGCGCATCATGGACCAGCTGGTGCACGCCTGGGACGTGCTGGCCACCATGACGCCGCCTGAATACACCGCGATCCGCCCTTACCTGGCCTCCTCGTCCGGCTTCCAGTCGCACCAGTACCGCGAGATCGAATTCATCCTCGGTAACAAGAACGCCAATATGCTGGCGGTGCATCAGCAGGCGCCCGAGGCGCACGCCCTGCTCGACGCCGCGCTGCACGCGCCATCGCTGTACGACGAAGCGATCCGCTTGCTGGCGCGCAATGGCCTGCATATCGACCCGGAGCGCCTGGACGGCGACTGGACCCAGCCGACCGTAGCCAACGAATCGGTGCAGCAAGCCTGGCTGGAGGTGTACCGCGACACGACCCGCTACTGGGCGTTGTACGAGCTGGCGGAAAAGCTGGTGGACATGGAAACCGCGTTCCGCTTCTGGCGCTTCCGCCACGTCACCACGGTGGAACGCGTGATCGGTTTCAAGACCGGCACCGGCGGCACCGCCGGCGTCTCCTATCTCCGGAAAATGCTGGATGTGGTACTGTTCCCGGAATTATTTGCTCTAAGGACCGCTTTGTGAAACGCTTGTTCGCTGCCTTGCTGGCTGCGGCCTGCGCGCTGCCGGCAATGGCACGCGACGACCGCCCCGGCGTATTCGATTATTACGTGATGTCGCTGTCCTGGTCGCCGGAATACTGCGCCGGCCGCGGCGGCGGCGACCCGGTGCAATGCGCCACCGGCCGCCAGCTCGGCTTCGTGCTGCATGGCCTGTGGCCGCAGTTCGAGCGCGGCTATCCTTCAAGCTGCGGCCGCGCCCGGATTTCCGACAGCCTGCGCGACCAGTACGAATCGCTCTACCCGTCGCCAAAGCTGCTGTTCCACGAATGGAACAAGCACGGCACCTGCTCCGGCCTGGCGCCACAGGAGTACCTTGCGCTGAGCGCCAGGCTGCGCGACAGCCTGAAGATCCCGGCCGCCTTTGCGCGCCCGCAGCAGCCGGTGCGGGTCACGCCCGGCCAGTTCGAGACCGAGTTCCACAAGGCCAATGCCTGGCTGGCAAAAGATTCGGTGCTGCCGGTGTGCGGCTCCGGCGGCCGTTTCCTGCGTGAAGCACGCGTGTGCTTCAGCAAGGACGGCAAGTCCCGCAGCTGTTCGCAGGAAGCCATCGCCTACTCGCAGAAGAGCTGCGGCCAATCGACCTTCCTCATGAAGAACGTCAAATGAACGTCCTGACCCTGGCCGGCTTGTGGAATTCCGGCCCGCAACACTGGCAAACCCACTGGGAACGAAAACACGGCTGGACGCGCGCGCCGCACCGCGACTGGGAAACCCCCGACCGCGAAGAATGGGTGCGCGAACTGGATGCGGCGATCGCTGCCTGCGAGCAACCTCCGGTGTTGGCGGCGCACAGCCTGTCCTGCACCCTGGTGACCTGGTGGGCTGCGGCCCATCGCCATGATGCCGCCCAGCGCGTGGCCGGGGCCTTCCTGGTGGCGCCCAGCGACGTCGACGCGCCGAGCTATCCGGACTGCACCACCGGCTTCCAGCCGATGCAGCTGGCCGCCCTGCCCTTCCCATCCATTGTGGTGGCCAGCGAAGACGATATGTACGTCAGCTCCGCGCGCGCGCGCCAGTTTGCGCAAGCCTGGGGCAGCCAGCTGCACCTGATCGGCAACGCCGGCCACATCAACGGCGACGCCGGCTACGGCCCGTGGCCGGCAGGCGAAGCCCTGCTGCTCGAGTTTTGCCGCAGAGTCCAGCGTTAAGCGTGCGCCGCTGCAGGCGCGCTTGCAGCGACAATAAGCGCGCTGTACTGCGCGCCTGCCTGAAATTACACGGGGGGAACCGTTATCGCGGGCTCGCGAACATTGAGGAGCCACTGAATGGGAACTCACCTGAAGAAGGGGCTGGCAACGCTGGCCCTGATCGCCGCTTGCGGAGCAGCGCAAGCTGATCCACTTGTCTTTAACGCCGCACTCAGCGGCGCGGCGGAATCCCCGCCCAACGCTTCGCCAGCCACGGGCGATGTGACCGTGCTGTTCGATATCGACAACCACTACATGACCATTGCGGCCAGCTTCACGGACCTGTCGGGCCTGAGCGGTGCTGCCCACATCCATTGCTGCACGGCCGTGCCGGGCGACGGCACCGCAGGTGTCGCCACCATGCTGCCGACACTGACCGGTTTCCCGGAGAACGAAACCAGCGGCAGTTATGCCTCATTCTTCGATACGTCGCAGGAATCGTTCTGGAACCCGACCTTCCTGGCCAATAATGGCGGCACCACCAGTGGCGCCGAAGCCGCGCTATTGGCGGGACTGAATGCCGGCGCCGCGTACTTCAATATCCACTCGAATGTCTATCCGGGTGGTGAAATCCGCGGCTTCTTTGCAGCGCCGGTTCCGGAGCCGGCACAGATCCTCATGCTGCTGGCCGGCCTGCCCTTGCTGCTGCTGCGCAAGCGGGAAAACTAGCGAGGAATCGGGTTGCGCGACGCCACGTTCAGCATGTTCCAGGAACGGATGACCGCAACCACGAAGCCCAGTTCCGCGATCTCTTCGTCGGAGAAGTGCTCTTTGACACGGGCGAAAGCTGTGTCGTCGGGATCGCGGACTGGAATCGCATTGATCAACTCGGCCCATTCCAGCGCAGCGCGTTCGCGCTCGCTGAAGAATGGCGCCTCGCGCCAGCCCGCCACGGCGTTCACATGGCGCGGATCGACGTCCATCTTCAGCAAGTCCTGGTAGTGCATGTCGATGCAGAAGCCGCAGCCGTTGATCTGCGACACCCGCAGCAGGACCAGGTCCACCAGCTTCTTGCCCAGCAGTTCGCGGTTCAGGCCATTCGACAGCGCCAGCAGGTTCTGGAACGATTTCTGGGACAGTTGGAAGTAGTTGTAACGCAGGGTGCTCATGGAAAATCCTTTCGGTCTGATGGTAAAGACCGCACTGTGCGGCCTTCTTATCCATTAGACGGAGCAGGCTTGTGGTTTGTGACAGCCGGGCCGAGAAATTTTTTACGGCTGGGCCGGGAAGGTGCAAACCCGGTCGCGCCCTGCCCGTTTGGCGGCGTACAGGGCGGCATCGGCGCGCTGCAGCAGTTCGCCCAGCGCTTCGCCGGGCTGGTGTTCGGCCACCCCGGCGCTGATCGACACTTCCATGGCAGCCAGCGGTCCGTCGAGGCGCATGGCGCGCACCTCGCTGCGTAGCCGCTCGGCAAATTGCAGGCTGTGCTGCAGGTCAAGCTTGGGCAGGAACACGGCAAACTCGTCGCCGCCGTTGCGCACGGCAATGTCGATCCGGCGCGTGTGGGTATTCAACAATTCCCCGATGCGCTGCAGCACCAGGTCGCCGACCAGGTGGCCATGGTTGTCGTTGATCTGCTTGAAATGGTCGACGTCGAACACCAGCAGCCCGACCCGTTCGGCCGGGTCGCGCTCGTGCTGCTGCAGCAGGCGGGCGGCCGCATCTTCCATATAGTGGCGGGTATACAGGCCGGTCACCGCATCGCGCACCGCCAGCTGGTAGTATTTGGAGCGGTCCTGTTCCAGCGCGCTGTTATCGAGCTGGGCGCGCCGCAAGTCTTCGTAGGCCGACAGCAGCTTCTGGTGCACCTGTTCCAGTTCCTGCTGCTGGCGCGCCTCGGTGGTGACGTCTTCATAGATGGTGACGAAGCCCATGACCCGGCCCTGCTCGTCGCTCATGGGGCGGCCGGTGACCTGCAGCACCGTGCCGTTGGCGCGCGTGCGCCGGAAACGGTGCGGCACGAACTGGCGCGCCAGGTTGATGCGCTCGCGCACCTGGGCTTCCGGGTCGCCCGGCCCGAACTCCCCGCGCAGGGCATTGAAGCGGAACAGGTCTTCCAGCAGCACGCCGGGCTGCATCAGGCTGTCGGGGAAATCCAGGCATTGGCAAAAAGTCTCGTTCCAGAACCGGAACTGCAGGTCGCGGTCAATGATGGACATGCCGACCGGCAGGTATTGGATGGCGCGCAGCAGGTCCGCCATCCCGACTTGCATGCCGCGCTCGCGCGTTTCGCTCATCATGTCCGCCCTCCCCGCAGCGTGCCTGCACTGCTGCCGTCAGTGAAGAATATGCGCCAGCTTGTCCGGGTTGCGCACCACGTAGATGCCGGTGATGCGCTTGCCGTCGGTGGCAAAGCCCTGCGCCGATTCCAGCTTGCCGTCCACGAAGCGCAGCAAGCCCGGTTCGCCGTTGACCATGGCGGCGCGGTATTCGATCGCGCCCAGCTTGTGCATGCCGGCGTACAAGGCGGCGATCTTGTCCGGGTCGGTAATCACGATGCCGAAGGACTTGACCTTGCCGCCGCCGTCGCCCACCAGTTCCAGGTCCTCCGCCAGCAGGGCGCGCACCGCGGCCTTGTCGCCGCTGGCCGAAGCTTCCACGAAGCGCTGCAGCAGCTGGCGGTGGGTGTCGGCCGGGATGTCGAAGCGCGACTGGCCTTGCTGCACCCGTTCGCCGGCCCGGCTCACCATCTGGCGGCAGGCGGCTTCCGACTTGCCAAGCTGCTCGGCCACTTCGTTGTAGTCGTAGTCGAACACCTGGCGCAGCAGGAAGGCGGCGCGTTCCTCGGGGCCCAGGCGCTGCAGCAGCCACATATAGGCCAGCGACAGGTCGCTGGCGCGTTCAGCCTGGGCTTCCGGCGTCTCCTCGTCGATGGCCACCAGCGGCTCGGGCAGCCACAGGCCCTCGTAGGCTTCACGCTCGGCGATGGCGGTGCGCAGGCGGTCGATGGACAGGCGCGTGACCACGGTCACCAGCCAGGCTTCGGCCGATTGCAGGCCGCCGGTATCGGCACCCTGCCAGCGTATCCAGGCATCCTGCACCACGTCCTCGGCATCGGCGCGCACCCCAAGCATGCGATAGGCGATGGCAAACAAGCGCTTGCGAAGCGCGTCAACCACATTTGATTCAGTCATGAAGCAGGACTATACCCGACCTTGTGCACTTTCAGCAGGACCTCGCGCAATTCGCGCACGCGCGGCGGCTTGCTCAGCACCTCGTCCACGCTGGCCGGCTTGGCGTCCACATCGCCTTCGGGAATCAGGCGCTGGCCCCAGCCGGTGACCAGGATCACCGGCGTCGTCGGCGACAGCTCCTTGATGCAGCCGGCCACCTTGCGGCCGTCGACGTGCGGCATGCCCAGGTCGCTGAACACGGCATCGAAAGGCTGGCTCGATTCCATCGAGGCGCGGAACTGCTCGATGCCGGCCGCGCCGCCGTTGGCCGCCACCACCGTATGGCCGTCGCGCTGCAGGATGGTGGTCATGGAGGCCAGCACCGCCGGGTCGTCGTCGATCACCAGCAGGCGCATGGGCTCGGCCACCGCCACCGCCGTGGCCGGGGCTTCCAGCGGCGGCATGGCCGGATGCGCCTGCGGCAGCGGGAAGGCCAGCGACACCGTGGTGCCCTGCCCGATCATCGATTCCACCTGCACCACGGCGCTGTGGCGTTCGGCCATCGAATTGACGGTGGCCAGGCCCAGGCCGCTGCCGCGCTCGCCCTTGGTGGTGAAGAACGGGTCGAGGCAATGGCGGCGCGTCGATTCGTCCATGCCGACGCCGCTGTCGACCACGTCGACGATGGCGTGCTCGCCGGTGCTGCGGGTGCGCAGGGTCAGCGTGCCGCCTTCCGGCATGGCATCGACCGCATTGAACACCAGGTTGGTCAGCGCTTCGCGGATTTCCGGCTCAGAGCCCATCACCGACGGCAGCCCCGGCGCCAGTTCCAGCTTCATCGTGATCACCACGCCGCGCTGCTGCGGCATATCGCTCCAGCGCGCCCGCGTCAGGTCGGCCACCTGCTGCGCCAGCACGTTCAGGCTGACGCTGGTGAGCTCCATCTGCGGTTCGCGGCGGCGGTACAGCTCGCGCATGCGCGCCACGGTGGCCGCCACGTCGTCGATGGCGCGCGCGATCACCTGCAGGTTGCTGCGGCCACTGGCACTCAGGCCGGTCTCGGTTTCCAGCAGGGTTTCCGTGTACAGGGCCACCGGCGAAATGGCGTTGTTGATGTCGTGCGCAATGCCGCTGGCCATCTGGCCCAGGGCGCGCAGGCGCTCTTCGCGCGTGACCGACTGCTGCGTCGCATGCAGGGTGTGGTAGGCCTGCTGCAGCGCGCCGTACAACTGCGCCTGGCGTGCCGCCAGCGCCGCGTGTTCGCTCAGCTGGCGCAGGAATTCGCATTCGCCGCTGGAGAACGAATTGGTGACGGTGCGCGCCACGGCCAGCACGCCGAACACCACGCTCTCCGCTTGCAGCGGCGCCAGCACCAGGGAGTTCAGGCCGCCGCGCGCCAGCCGGTGCGGGAACGGGAATTCGCTGCCGCCGATATCGGGCTCGTACACCAGCTGTCCCTTCACGCAGCGCGACAAGCCATTGTTGTCGATCGAGACCTGCGAGCCCTCTTTCAGCGCCGCATCGCCCGGCAGCAAGGCATTGCCCAGGCCGACGCAGCTCGCTTCCAGCACGCCCTCCTGCAGCAGGAACACGCAGGCAAAGTCGACCGGCAACTGGTCTTCCAAGTTGCGCACCAGCACCTGCAGGATGCTGCGCAAGTCCTGCCGCTCGCCGATCGAGCGCGTCATCTGGTGCAGCAGGCTGAGCCGCCCGAGCTGCGCCTGCACCTTCAGTTCGGCGCTGTGGCGCACCGCCATCTCGTCGTGCAGGGCGGCATTGGCGGCAACCAGTTCGTCGCGCGACACGGTGGTGGCGCGCAGCCGTTCGGTCATGGCATCGAAGGCGCGCGCCAGGTCGCCCACCTCGTCGACCGCCTTCATATTCATGCGGAAATCCAGCTTGCCCGAGCCCACCAGTTCGGCGCCGCGCCGCAGCCGCTCCAGCGGGTGGGCCACGCTGCGGATGGTCATGGCCAGGGCGCCCAGCACGGTC
>JBCNOX010000181.1:0-9018 GCA_039593645.1 Pseudoduganella sp. | reverse complement strand
GGCACAAACTTTACAACAAATTCTGGCGCGGCTGGCAGGAATCGAACCCACGACCCCTTGGTTCGTAGCCAAGTACTCTATCCAGCTGAGCTACAGCCGCTTAAGAAGCAGGATTATATCGCATGAATTTCGTTTTGGAAAGCTTACGTTCTACTCAACTTTCCTAGGCGAAACCGGCGTTTCCGGCTCTTTCCTGCGCAGTATCCTGTGCAAGGAGGCAGAATTATATGTGGGTGTTTCCCGCTTGTCCAGTATTGCGACACAATTTCTTTTATTGCCTTCTAGACACTATTACTTCATTCATGAAACGTATTTCTCTCATCATGAATCGAAATTGGATCTTTATGCCGCGATGCAGCATCATTCACCTGTCTCCTCTATTCTCCTCCAAGAAAATAGAATTCAGGCCCGCCGCTAGCGGGCCTTTTTTTTTGCCGCCCTTGGTGTAGCATTGCCCATTATTGACATCCCGGCACTGATACAGACATGGCGCAAATCGCAGGCGAAAGCATGGCAACCCAGGACTGGTCGCGCACCGACCTGGGGCCGCAGGACAGCTGGCCCCAGGCCCTGCGTCTGGTGCTGGATATCATGCTCAACACGCCGCTGCCGATGCTGCTGATGTGGAGCCGCCGGCAAGTCATGCTCTACAACCAGGCTTACGCCAGCAATGTCGGCACCGCCAGCGCCGTCCCGCCCGGCGGCACCGTGCCCGCCGTACCGCCTTCCGCCTGGAGCTGGAACCCGCAAGCCATCGAACAAGCGTGGGCTGGGCAAAGCCTGGTCTTCCCGCGCCAGCCGCTCAAGCTGTGGCGCGACGGCCGCGTGGCGGAAACCAGCTTCGACCTGCATTACACCCCGGTGCGCGAGGCCGACGGCATGGTGGCCGGCATCCTGTGCACGCTGGCGCCGGCCAGCGCCGCCGCCCTGCCCGCCGCAGCCGCCAACGACGGCCACTTGCGCATCCTGGTGGTGGAAGACAACCAGGACGCCCAGTACCTCGTCTGCGAGATGCTGCGTGCCTTCGGGCACGAAGTCAGCGCTGCCGCCAACGGCGAGGCCGCGCTGGAGATGCTGGCCAAGGCGGAATATGACGTGCTGTTCAGCGACGTCAGCCTGCCCGGCATGAGCGGCGTCGACCTGGGCCGCACTGCCATCAAGCGCCAGCCGCGGCTGCGCATCGTGTTCGCCTCCGGCTATAGCCAGTCCTTGACCAGCCACCTCGATTTCCCCGCGGTCTCGATGCAGAAGCCTTACGACATCGAGCAGCTCCAGCAAGTCTTGCAAGGTTTGCATTAGTCAATAGTGCGTCGGCAAGATGCTTGTCAAGGCTACAATCGAACGTTATGAGTCCCGATCCCCGCACGCACAACGTACTGGATAGCATGGGTGACGGCTTCGCCGTCATAGCCCGGGACTGGACCGTCCAATACCTGAACCCGAAGGCGGCGGAATTGTTGTTGCCGCCGGTTCCGGTCCTGCACGATCCGCGCGGCCAGCTCTTGTGGCAAGCCTTTCCCGCCCTGGCCGGCGGCGCGCTGGAAGCCCCGCTGAAGCGTACCCTGGAGCAAGGCTTGCCGGCCACTTGCGAGCTGTTCTACCAGCCCAGCCAGCGCTGGCTGGAAGTGCGCGCCTGGCCATCGCCGCTGGGCATGACTTGCCTGCTGCTCGACATCCACCAGCGCAAGCTGCTCGAGCGCCGCCTGCGCGAGAGCACCAACCGCCTGCAGGTGGCGCTGGCTGCCGGCCGGCTCGGCGACTGGGAATGGAATGCCGACACCAATCTGGTGCGCCTGGGCCGCCGTGCCGCGGAGATCTTCGAGCTGCCGGCCGAGATCCCGATCACCTGGCGAGTGCTGCGCGACCGTATCGCGCCGGAAGATTTCGACGTGGTCGAACAGGCTTTTGCCGATGCGGTCCAGGCGCGGCGCGATTTCAATGTCGAATGCCGCATCCGGCACCGCAACGGCGACACCTGCTGGCTATCGGTGATCGGCCATGGCGACTTCAGCGACAGCGGCCAGCTGCGCGGCGTGATCGGCATGATGCAGGACATCACAGCGCGCAAATCCACCGAAGACGCCCTGCGCAACAGCGAGGAAGAACTGCGCGCGCTGGCCAACAGCATGCCGCAGCTGGCCTGGATTGCCAGCAGCGACGGCACCATGGTGTGGTACAACGAGCGCTGGCAAGAATACACCGGCCTGGACGAACAGCAAATGCTCAACGATGGCAGCCAGCAGGTGTATGCGCCGGAAGCCCTGCCCGCCATGCTGACGCACTGGCAGGTTTCGGTGGAGACCGGCCGCCCCTTCGAAATGGAATTTCCGATCCGCTCGCGCGACGGCCAGTACCGCTGGTTCCTGACGCGCGCCAACCCGATGCGCGACGCCAACGGGCGCATCCTGCGCTGGTTCGGCACCTGCACCGACGTCGACCAGGTCAAGCGCGTGCAGGAACAGCTGCGCGACGAAACCAACATCCTGGAACTGCTGAACAGCACCGGCACCGCCCTGGTGCAGAACCGCGACCTGCATTCGCTGCTGCAGGAAGTCACCGATGCCGCCACCAGCATTTCCGGCGCGCGCTTTGGCGCCTTCTTCTATCACGGCGCCGACGGCGACGGCGGCAAGCAGGCCATGCATACGCTGTCCGGCTCGCCGCCTGACGATTTCCAGGGACTGCCGCATCCGCAAGTGCGCAGCGGCCTGGCGGTGCCGGTGCTGGCGCGGGCCGGCGAAGTGGTGGGCACGCTGTTCTTCGGCCACCCCGAACCGAATATGTTCAACGAGCGTACCGAGCGCATCGTCAGCGGTGTGGCGGCCCAGGCCGGCATTGCGATCGACAACGCGCGCATGGTCGACGCCGCCCAGCGCGCGGCCGAAGAGCGCAAGGTGCTGCTGGACCGCGAACGCAATGCGCGCGCCGAAGCCGAACGCAGCAGCCAGATGAAGGACGAATTCCTGGCCACCCTGTCGCACGAGCTGCGCACGCCGCTGACCGCCATCCTGGGCTGGGCGCAGGTGCTGCGGCGCGGCAACCGCACGCCGGAAGAACAGCTGCGCGGCCTGGAAACCATCGAGCGCAACGCGCGCGCCCAGGCGCAACTGATCGAAGACCTGCTGGACATGGGCCGCATCACCTCCGGCAAGGTGCTGCTGGACATGAAGCTGTTGATGCCTTCGGTGGTGGTCGATGCGGCGCTGGAAGCCGTACGCCCGGCGGCCGAGGCCAGAGGCATCCGCCTGGAGCGCGATTTCTCGGCCACCGGCCACGTGGCCGGCGACGCCAACCGCCTGCAGCAGGTGGTGTGGAACCTGCTGACCAATGCACTCAAGTTCACGCCGCGCGGCGGCACCGTGCGCGTCTCCGTCTGGGCCCATGAAGGCCACGTCGATATCACGGTGACCGACAACGGCCTTGGCATCCGCCACGAATTCCTGCCCTACGTCTTCGAGCGCTTCCGCCAGGCCGATGCGTCGACCACGCGCCGGCATGGCGGACTCGGCCTGGGCCTGTCGATCGTCAAGCACCTGGTGGAGCAGCACGGCGGCACCGTCTCGGCCGCCAGCGAAGGCGAAGGCATGGGTTCCAGTTTTACCGTGCGCCTGCCGCTGGCCAGCGGCGAAATCCGCGCCGCGCGCATGCACAGCCCGCCGCGCAGCGAACGCGTGCCCCTGCCCGACATGGGCTTGCGCGACCTCGGCGGGATGAGAGTGTTGCTGGTTGACGACGAGGCCGATGCCCGGGAATTGATCAGCCGAATCTTGCGTGACTGCAACTGCGAGGTCCAGTCTGCCGCCAATGCCGCCGAGGCCATCGCCCTGGCGCGCGCCGGCCGCTACGACCTGCTGGTCAGCGATATCGGCATGCCCGATGTTGACGGATTTGAATTATTGTCACGCATTCGTGCGCTGGGACCGGCACGCGGCGGCGCCCTGCCTGCCATTGCCCTGACTGCCTTCGCCCGCCCCGAAGACCGCCTGCACGCCCTCGAGTCCGGCTTCCTTGACCATGTGCCAAAACCCATTGAACCTTCTGAATTGGTAGCCACTATTGAGCGCGTCTGCGTCGCCAGCAGGAGTGGTTGAGGACTACCCGATCACGGGAAAATGTCCTACAAGAAACTGACGAAATCTTTGCTAGACTGGTTAATGACACGTGCGCCGCGGCAAACTGTCGCAAGCTACACTGAGAGTCCAGTTCCCGAGACCGCCATGCCAAGCCCTGATGAGATCCTGAATGCCAAGATCTTGGTAGTTGACGATTGCGCAGACAACATCGACCTGATGTTGGAGATTCTGCGCGATGCCGGTTACACCAATGTGACGGCCACCATGCTGCCGGAGCAGGTTTGCCCCCTGCACCGCCAGCATCGCTACGATCTGATCTTGCTCGACCTGCAAATGCCGGAACTGAACGGTTTCCAGGTCATGAAGGGCCTGAAGGAAATCGAGCAGGAAGGCTACCTGCCGGTGCTGGCCCTGACCGCCCAGCCCAGCTTCAAGATCGCCGCCCTGGAAGCGGGCGCGCGCGATTTCATCAGCAAGCCGTTCGACCTGCTTGAAGTGCACAAGCGCATCCACAACATGCTGGAGGTGCGCCTGCTGTACAAGGAGCTGGCCTCCTACAGCAAGCAGCAGCAGGAACTTGCCTTGCATGATCCGCTGACGGGCTTGCCCAACCGCCGCCTGCTGGAAGACCGGATTGCCACGGCCCTGCAGCACGCCGCGCGCCAGCAGCGCCGCGCCGCCGTGATGTACCTCGACCTCGATGGCTTCAAGGCCGTCAACGATACCCACGGCCACGCCTATGGCGATGAGATCCTCAAGCAGGTAGCGCAGCGCCTGGTCAACTCCTCACGCAAGGAAGATACGGTGGCGCGCATTGGCGGCGACGAATTCGTCATCGTGCTGGGCGAAGTTGGCACCCTGGCCGATGCGCAGGAGCCGGCCAGCAAGCTGATCGAAGTGGTGGCCCAGCCCTACCAGGTGAATGGCTTGACGCTGCAGCTGTCGACCAGCCTCGGCATCGCGCTCTACCCTGACGATGCCAGCACGGTCGACAACCTGATGCATGTTGCCGATGCGGCGCTGTACGAAGCCAAGCGTACCGGCAAGAACCGCTATTGCGCCGCCGCGCATACCGACGCGGCCCATGCGCCGCAAGTCCAGGCGACGGCAGCCTGACGCAGCCAGACCGCCATGCCGGTTACGATGTGGTTTCAGCCTCGCGCCCGATTTCGGTCGATTCTTCGACCTTGGCCGCGTGCTGGTGGTCTTGTTGTGCGTCGACTTTTTCCGGCGCGACTTCAATGCGCGTGATGCCGGCGTCCACCGAGATCGGGTCGCTGGCCGGGAACGTCATTTCGACGGCATCGTCCAGCAATTCTTCCTTGGCCTTTTCGGCCGGCGCCAGTTGTTCTTCATCGGCCAGGATGGAAATGGCGCATGCCCAGCGCACGAAATTGAGCTGCGACAGTTCGCGCACAGTGGTGATGCCAAACGCAGTCTGCAGGGCCTTGGCATCCTTGGCGCTCAAGCCGCGCAAGGCGCTCACTGGTGCGTCGGCCAACTCGCGGAAACTCTTCCCCACATACTCTTTGTCAACGATGGTGTCGATATTCATGGTCACTCCTCCATTGGACGAGTTTTCACTATGGCAGCAGGCTGCCGGCCTGACTGTGCGCGTGCGTACACAGCGCGTGTTCGATTGGCATGTGTTCTTTTGACACAGTAAAAGGGCACGGCTATGATCAGACAGGTGGACAAGCCCAAGATCCTCGTCGTCAACGACGACGCCAACAGCCTCTTTGCACTGACGAACCTGCTCGAGCAGTGGGCGGCGCAGGAAAAGTATGAAGTCGTCGCCGCGCGCTCCGGCGAGGAAGCGTTGCGCGAAGTGCTGACGCACGACTTCGCCGTGATCCTGCTCGATGTGAACATGCCCGGCATGGATGGCTTCGAAACGGCCGAAGCGATCCACCAGCGGCCGCGCTCATCGGACATTCCCATCATCTTCATCACGGCCTATGTGGCCGATGAACTGGACCGCCTCAAGGCTTACCAGAAAGGCGCCGTCGATTTCCTGTTCACGCCGGTGATTCCGCAAATGTTGTACGCCAAGATCAGCGTGTTCGTTGCCCTGGCCACCAAGAACGAAGAGTTGCGGCGCCAGGCGCGCCAGCTCAGCCAGCGCACCACCGACCTGATCGCCAGCAACCAGCGCCTGCTGCGCGAAATCGAAGAACGCAAATCGGCCGAACGGGCCAGTCACGCCAAGGATGAGTTCCTGGCCATGCTGGGCCATGAGTTGCGCAATCCCCTGTCGGCCATCAGCAGCGCCGCTTCGCTGATCGGCTTGCCGGGCGTGAACGCCGACAGCGTCAGCCATGCGAAGAAAATCATCCAGCGCCAGAGCCGCCACCTGGGCCGTATCGTGGACGACTTGCTGGACCTGAGCCGCGCCATGTCAGGCAAGATCCTGCTCAATCGCCTGCCGCTCGATATGAGCGCCTTGCTCAAGACCACGCTGGAAACCTTCCGCGCTACCGGGCGCCTGGAGGATTACCACGTGGTGGCCGAAATTGCGCCGTGCTGGGTCAATGGCGACGCAACGCGGCTGGAACAGGTGATCAGCAACCTGCTGGACAATGCGCTGAAATACACACCGCCCGGCGGCCGCATCGAGCTCTTGAGCGACGTCGACGATGGCGAAGTGACGATCAGCGTGCACGACAGTGGCGTCGGCATTTCGGCCGAGCTGCTGCCCCAGGTGTTTGACGTTTTCGTGCAGGGAGCCAGCACGCTGGACCGCGCTCAAGGTGGGCTGGGCATCGGCCTGTCGCTGGTGCGGCGCCTGGTGGAACTCCATGGCGGCAACATCTATGCTGAAAGCGATGGCCCGGGCGAAGGCAGTACTTTCATCCTGCACCTGCCCTGTATCGAGCACGTGAGCGAACCAAAGGCACCTCCCATGGACACAAGCGAACAGCCAAAACCAGCCGTATTGCTGGTCGAGGATAACGACGACGGCCGCGAAATGATGGCCATGATGCTGGGCTGCTATGGCTACCCGGTGCAACATGCCGCCGATGGCTTCCAGGGCCTCGCCAAGGCTGCCGCGGAGCGGCCCGATATCGCGCTGGTCGACATCGGCCTGCCGGGCATCGACGGCTATGAAGTGGCGCGCCGCATGCGCGCCAATCCGGAAACCCACCACATCAGGCTGATCGCCCTGACCGGCTACGGGCTGGCCGACGACCAGCGCCGCGTGATGGACGCCGGCTTCGACATGCACCTGGTGAAACCGGTCGACGTCGAGCAGCTGCTGCGCGCCATCGACGAATGCCTGGCGCGCACCCCGGCCACCGCCCGTTCCTGATCAGGCGCCCAGGCGTCCGGCCTGGCTGCCGCTCGCTTGCGGCAAGCGCGGCGGCACGAAGTCGACTTCATCCTTGCGCGCTTCGATCTCGCTGGCCAAGGCTTGCAGGTCGAGCCCGGCCTTCTTCGCCAGCGGGAACATTTCGCCCTCTTCTTCCTTGACGTGGTGGTTGATGTACTCGCCCAGCACCTTGACCTTGGCGTCGAACAGGTCGTCATGCGGGTCCATCTCGCCAATCTGCGCGATCAGGTCCTTGGCGCTGGAGTGTTCCACGGTTGCTTCGTCGACCAGGTCCTCGGCTTCCTTGGATGCGGCACGCACCGCCGGGTAGAAGATTTCCTCTTCGGCGGTGGCATGCTTGGTCAGTTCCAGGCAAATCTTGTCGGCCAGTTTCTTCTTGCTGGCAAAGGCGCGGTCGCCCAGTTCCTCGAATTCCTTGAACATGGCTTTGACGTTGGCGTGGTCCTGTTTCAGCAAAGCAATAGCATCTTTCATTTTGGATCTCCTCTGGTGAGCTGCCAGATTGACAGGCGCACTGCTGGCTGTATGTGCGCCACCCCACGACCATCCTCATGTATGATCAAGGCAATAAACATGAACTACCAAACATATGTCTGCTAACACGGACGCCGCCGAACTGCGGGAGCTGCTGGGTTACGTCAACAATTGCTGGGACGACGAGCGGCGCGCCCTGTCGCGCCAGATGCACGACAGCCTCGGTTCATCGCTGACGGCCCTGACCATGCACCTCGGCCTGCTGACTTCCAAGCTGCCGCCGGAACCGGCGCTGCTCGACCGCGCGGCACAGATGAAAACCCTGCTGCACAACATCATCGAAACCAACCGTGGCATGCAGCACAAGCTGTGGAACGACAAGCTGGAATTTCTCGGCTTGCGCGTGGCGCTGGGCGAACTGGTGGCCCAGTTCGGCGCAGAACACCTGATGAAAGCCCATTGCAGCCTGCCCGAAGACGAGCCGGCCTGCCCGCGCGCGCACCGCGTGGTCTTGCTGCGCGCTGCGGAAGAAGGCCTGCGCAATGTCGCCACCCATGCGCGCGCCAGCAAGGTCGAAGTAGTTGTCGACGACATGGATGACAGCATCGTGCTGGTCGTGAAGGATGACGGCGTGGGCCTGGGCCAAGCTGCCGTGGCGGATGGCGACTGGCACCAGCATCACGGCTTGCGCATGATACGCGAGCGCGCCATTTTCCTTGGCGGGTCGCTGTCGCTGGCTGCCGATGAACAGCAAGGCGCGGTCCTGACCGTCACCCTGCCCAAACCCGCGGTCAGCTGAGGCTTAGCGCTTGCTGCCGCGCTTCAGCGCCATCCAGGCCGAGAGCGGCAAGGCCAGTGCGCCAATCCCGAACCAGAGCCACAGCGGCACATGGAAGCCATGCTCCTGCTGGTATGCCGTGGCCGGCGCGACGGCGCGATGCACGTCAGGCGCCGCAGGGTTGTAATACACCGTAATGGATTCGCCGAGCTTGCGCCGTGCGCAGCCGGCCGGCTCCTGCACCGCGCCACGCCGGCGCTTGCCCTCCAGTTCGAACTCATACCACCACTGGCCATTGTTATGGCATTCGAGTACGACGAGGTGACCTGTTGTCGTCGCGTGATGGCGCTCGAGCTCAACCA
>JBCNOX010000180.1:0-9019 GCA_039593645.1 Pseudoduganella sp. | reverse complement strand
GGCGACGCAGTGATGTTGTAAAGATTTAGCATATCCAGTATTGCCTGTTGTTAATAACAATGGGTAGGACTACAATCATTTTGATGCGCCTAAAAATTGCGCATCACCCAGGACTGTGTCACATTTGGAATCTGCCAATATGTCTTTCTTGTCTTCTGCTACGCCCAAGCTTGCGCCGTGGCGAATCCTGCTGGTCGATGACGAACCTGATATCCACGACATCACCAAACTGACACTGAGCCGGTTTCGCCTGGAAGGCCGCGGCCTGAGTTTCCTGCACGCTTACAGCGGCGCCGAAGCAAAGGAAGTGCTGGCGCGGGAAAAAGACATCGCCCTGGTCTTCCTCGACGTGGTGATGGAGCGCGAAGACTCCGGCCTGGAAGTGGCGCGCTGGATGCGCGAAGAGCTCGACAACCAGTTCACCCGCATCGTGCTGCGCACCGGCCAGCCCGGCCAGGCGCCGGAAGAACGCGTGATTGTCAATTACGACATCAACGATTACAAGGAAAAGACCGAGCTCGATCGCACCAAGCTGTTCACCACCACCTTCGCCGCCCTGCGCGCCTACCGCGACATCATGAAGGTGGAGGAAGCGCGCCAGCAGCAGATGCATTACCGCGAAGGCCTGGAGCGCGTGATAGCTGCCTCAGCCCACATCTTCCAGGCGCGCAACCTGAAGGACTTCGCCAACGGCCTGCTGCAGCAGGTGGTGGCGCTGCTGCGCCTGGAGCAAAGCATGCTGGTGCGGCTGCGCGGCGCCAGCGCCGTTTCCGGCGAAACCGATTACGAAGTGCTGGCCCAGATCGGGCAGGAAGAAGACAGCCTGCTGACGCCGGAGCTGTTGGCCCAGCTGAAAGACGCGGAACGCAACCGCATATCGCGCATGACCGGCGACACCTTCGTCGGCTACTTCCCGAACAGCAGCGGCAAGGCGTCGCTGCTGGTGCTGAAGGGGGTGGAAGAGATTTCCGAGATCGACCAGAAGCTGCTGGAGATTTTCTGCAGCGGCGTGGCGATCGCCTTCGACAATATCCTGCTGACGCAGGAAATCACCGACACCCAGGCCGAGCTGATCATGCGCCTGGGTGACGTGGTCGAATCGCGCTCCAACGAAGCGGGCAACCACGTGCGCCGCATGGCCGAATTCTGCCACCTGCTGGCCAGCGCGGCCGGCATGCCCGACGAAGAAACCGCAGTGCTGAAGCATGCGGCGCCGATGCACGACATCGGCAAGATCGCCACGCCCGATTCGGTACTGCTGAAGCCCGGCAAGCTCGACCCGGCCGAATGGGAGATCATGAAGCAGCACCCGACGGTCGGCCTGTCGATCCTGGACGGCTCGCAGCGCCCGATTCTGAAGGCAGCCGCCGTGATCGCCCACCAGCACCACGAGAAGTTCGACGGCAGCGGCTATCCGCAAGGCCTGAAGGGCCAGGACATCCACGAATACGCCCGCATCGTCGCGGTGGCCGACGTGTTCGACGCGCTGATGCACAAGCGCTGCTACAAGGACGCCTGGCCGGTCGAGCAAGTGCTGGCGCACATGCGCGAAGTAGCCGGCAAGCATCTCGATCCCAAATATGTGGAACTGATGGTGCAGAACATCGACAAGGCACTCGCGATCAACGAGCGCTTCCCCGACTGAAATTCGGGGTCAGGTCTGTCATTTGGACAGCGGTGAACCACGTTTGATATATATCAAATCACCGAAAAACAACGGGACGGGGCGAATACGCGATGTGGCGATTCGCCCCGTTTTGATTTTTCTCAAAGGTGCGCGCTGTCTGTCCAAATGACAGACCTGACCCCGAATTTATCAGTACGCGGTCAACTCGACCGGCAGGCGCTTGGCGCCGGAACGCCATTCGCCCGTCAGCTTGGCACCGGACAGTTTCAGCACCATCACGCCGGTCGGTTTTCCGTCCTTGTCGCGCTCGGTCAGCGTGAATGTTTCACCCTGCTGCTGAAGGTTCAGCTCAATCTGCTGGCGGTATTTGTCGTAATAGTAGTGGGCCGATTCGAACGGCTTATCGCCCAGGTGGCTGCTGGCGCCCAGGAACAGCGTCACGGGCAGGTTGCCGTTGATCGTGCCCTTGAACAGCTGTCCCGATTTGTTGATCGGTGGCGCTTCGGCCTGGGCCTCGCCGAGCAGCAAACGGCGTCCGTATGAGCTGAGGTAGGGACGCATGGCCTCACCTTTTACGCTATAGGAAAAACTGCCAAGGTCGTCGAGCGCGCGGGAGGAGTGGCTGGAACATTCGCTGAACGACACTACCAGGCTGTTCTCGCCGACCAGCAGGATGCTGTAGTCGCGCTCTGCATCCTGGCGCTGCTCCAGGCACAATTCGTACAACTCGATCTGTTCCCGAAGCCTGGTGTCGGCGCCATGCTTGCGCAGGTCCCGCCTCAGGCCGGCGACGAATTTTTCAATCTGCGCGATGTGGGCCTTGTGTCCTTTGGCCTGCAGCCTGGCCTCTGCCTCGGGCAGCGCCAGGTCCAGTGCGGAGACGGGGCGGCCGCTCGCAGCGTCAAAGTCGAAGTTGCTGATGCCGGTGCTGCAATAGGCGCCGCAGCCCTCCCCCTCCACGCTGACGCGCACCATGCGCCCGCCGTTCATCGACTTGATGCCCATTGATTCGATCGTGTCCATGCCCTGCAGGACCTTGACCTTGGTCTCCTTCGGGTCGCTGGCCGGCAGGGTCTGGAAGTAGGCGTCGTGCAGGTAGCTGTTGATGCGCTCGGCCGCGCCAGGCGGGCCGCCGACGATCCACGGGAAGTGCGCTGTCGCCGCGTTGCCGCTATTGTCGGTAAAGGCATAACTACGCGGATGGTCGGAGAACGGCGCTGCATATGCAGTGCAGCCCAGGCCCGCTGCAGCCAGGAGGATGGTCAGTTTGATTAGTTGAAAACGCATTTGTTCGGTTTGCCGATACTGATAATTTCGTAGCCCAACAGGAAGGGGCCGTCTTTATCCACGCCAGGTCCCGCGACGTAGTCGCACCAGCGGATGCGCAGCTTGGCATTCGCCATCTGGCAATCGTCGTCTCCTGCCAGCGGCAGGACTTTTGTCGCTTTCGGTCCCTCGGCGAGGCGCATGGAATCCAGCATAAAGGTCAGGTCCACCGGCCTTCGATGCGCGGGCCGGTGGCGCACCGCTCGGCGCCGAACGCCGGCGCGCACAGGGCCATCGCCAGCGCCGTGCCGGCCAGCTTGCGGAACCAGCCGCTCATGCGCTTTGTCTGCGCTGGTCGCGCGGGAAACGCAAGTGGTAGTGCAAGCCCATGCCGGGCGAGCTGACCACCTTCACCGTGCCGCCGAGGGGGCCGGTCACCAGGTTGTACAGGATGTGCGCGCCGAGCCCGCTGCCGCCGGAGCCGCGCTTGGTGGTGAAGAAGGGATCGAACAGCTGCTGCAGCGTGGTCGAATCCATGCCGACGCCATCGTCGCTGTAGTCGAACAGCACATGGTCGCCGTCGAGCTTGCCGGTGATGCTGATGGTGCCCTTCTGGCCTTCCTCGAAGCCGTGCACCAGCGAGTTCACCACCATATTGGTGACGATCTGCGACACGGCGCCCGGGAAGCTTTCGCAGTGGATGTCAGGCGGGCATTCGACATTGACGGCGATCGGCTTGCCTTTCAGCTTGGGCTGCAGCGACAGCAGCACTTCGTCCAGGTATTTGCGCAGGTTGAAGTGGCGGATATTGTCGGAAGACTGGTCGACCGCCACCTGCTTGAAGCTGCGCACCAGCGCTGCGGCGCGCTGGGTGTTGGTGGTCATGATCTTGAGCGACTGGTCGACGGTGTCGAAGAACTGGTTCAAGCCGTCTTCGTCGAGCGTTCCTTCGGCCAGGTCGAGGCGGCACAGGCGCAGTTCTTCCACCAGGTGGCTGGTGGCGGTGACGCAGATGCCAAGCGGGGTGTTGATTTCGTGCGCGACGCCGGCCACCAGGCGGCCCAGCGAGGCCAGTTTCTCCTGCCGCACCAGTTCCGACTGCGCGGTCTGCAACTGTGTCAGCGCGTTGGCCAGCGCCGTATTCTGTTCTTCCAGTTCGGCCTTGGCGCGGCGGATCGCCAAATCGGCGCGGGTGCGCGCGATGGCGGCGGCCGTGTGGTTGGCAACATAAGCCAGGATATCGAGTTCGGCCTTCGAATACACCACAGATACGTCGTAGCTTTGCACGATGATCACGCCCAGCGCCTGCTCGCCCACCATCATCGGGCAGCCCATCCAGCTGGCGATGCCCTGGTTGCCGAGCGGCTCATTGATTTCGCCGCTGGCCATCAAGGCCGCGAACGCGGCGCCGTCAAGCAGCATCGGCTGGCGCTTCTTCAGCACGAACGAGCTCATGCCGATGCCGAATTCGAATCGCTTGACCGGCGCCTCCAGATCCTTCTCGTCGACGAAATAGGGAATCGAGATCTCGTCGCGCTTGGGGTGGTACAGCGCGATCAGGAAATTGCGGGCGGTGATCAGGCCGCCGACAATTTCGTGCAGGCGCGCATACAGCACGCTGGCATCCGATTCGGCGGAGGCGGAGGCGGACAGGCTGGCAATTTCGTACAGCGCGCGCTGCAGGCGTTCGGCCTTGCTGCGCTCGGCCACTTCGCGTTCCAGTTCCAGGGTCCGCTGGCGCACGGCGCGTTCCAGCCGGTCCATGCTCTGCAAGCCTTGCAGGGCGCTCGACACGTGATTGGCGATCTGCGCGAACAGAGCCTGGTCTTCCTCACTGTAGGTATGTTCCTTGTCGTAACTCTGGATCACCATGGCGCCCAGCACGTCATGGTTCTGGTCCAGCAGCGGGCAGCCGATCCAGTGTTCGGCAATCGTGCCAACCCCGAATACTTCGTTTTCCTCGCGGGCGCGATGCTCGTCGCCGGTCATCACCAGGCGCTGCTTGTTCAGGATCACCCAGGCGGTCGGCGACTGGTCGGGCGTGGCCAGTTGCACCAGCTGGTCCTTGTAGGGATGGTCGTCGACCTCGTCGACGAAATAGACAAAGCGCACGGCATTGCCCGGCGCGTCGCGGTCGCTCAGCGCGACATAAAAGTTGGCGGCGTACATGATGCGGCCCAGTGCCGCATGCACGGATTGCAGGAAAACAGTGATATCGGTGCAGCTATTGGACAGCTGGCCGATTTCGAGCAGGATTTCCTGGACGGCCTCCAGGCGGCGCAGACGGCTTTCCATCTCATTCCCAAGGTTAGATGCGTCAGGGAAATATAGCAGGAGGCGCGCAGGCTAGCCAGAAGAAACAAAGCCCGCGTTGTGCGCGGGCTCTATCGTTTGTGCAATATCAATGCAGTGACATGGCAGGCCGTCGCGGCGGCATCACCGGCGGGCCGATTGGCGTAATGCGCGGATCGATGGCCGGGTCGGGCGTCTGGTATTTGAAGGGATTGATGATAATTGGTGGAATCGTCGGTGGTGCCGATGGCGGGCCTTTGGGGCCGCCGCCGAACCATGAAATTGCGCTGCGCTGGCGCGGTTCGCTGTCGATTCCCAGGAGCAACGATTGGCTCCCGTCTCTTACTAGCCAAGCCATATTCCCCTCCATCTCAGAGATCGGATATTCAGTATAGGCAAAGAGTTAATGAATTCAAGCAGCAATCGGCGCCTGCCGCGGGACTTTTTCCATTCATCATCCGAATTCCACCGTTCGTCGCAATCCGATGGCTGGCCCGCTGCATGGGGCCTACAGTGACACCATGTTCAACGCCAAGAGGCTCATCATGAAAAAGGTATTTGCCCTGTCCCTGGTCCTGCTGTTCTTCTGCATGCTGGCAGCCTGGATCTCCATCGACGCCAGCGACCTCGTCGTCACGGTCGGCGACACGGACTATGACGGGCCGCTGGGCGCCTTGTTCGGCACCGTGCTGGCCGGCGGCGTGTTTGCCGTGGTGGCGGTGGTGATGGTCTTCGTGGCTGCCATTGTCGCCGTGGTGATGGCCGGTGTCGGCGTGATCGTAATCCTGTCGCTGGCGCTGGCTGCCGTAGTGACCATGGCCGCGGTGTCGCCGCTGCTGCTGCCGCTGATGATCCCGTTCTTCATCTACTGGCTGGTGAAACGCCGCAACCGCAAGCCTGCAGGCCCTGCGGCACCGGCCCTGGAACACGCCCCTGCGTGACCGCCCCGGCCGGGTGCTAGAATGCAATTTTGACAACCCACAGATTGCATCCATGCGCCCGACCATCCTGCTGCTGTCCCTCGCCTTTAGCGCTCCCGCCTTTGCCGACAAACTCGACGACGCCATCCTGGCGGAAATGAAGCGCAGCCATATTCCCGGCGTGTCCATCGCCGTTGTCAAAGACGGCAAGATCATCCGCGAACAAGGCTATGGACTGGCCGACATCGAGAACAACGTCAAGGTCACGCCGGCCACCATCTTCCAGTCCGGATCGATCGGCAAGACCTTCACCGCGGCGCTGGTGATGCTGCTGGCGCAGGACGGCAAGCTGTCGCTGGACGATCCGATTGCGAAACACCTGGCCAATACCCCCAAGGCCTGGGAAGGCATCACCATCCGCCACCTGCTGTCGCATACCTCGGGCCTGGGCGATCCCTACGCCAAGCTGGACCTGACCAGGGATTACACGGAAGAAGAACTGATCGCGCTGGAAGCGGAGATTCCCGTGCTGTTTGCACCGGGCGAGAAATGGTCGTATTCGAATATGGGCTATCACCTGCTCGGCTTCATCTGCAACAAGGCAGGCGGCAAGTTCTATGGCGACCAGCTGCGTGAGCGCATTTTCGCGCCGCTGGACATGGGCACCCGCATCATCAGCGAAGCCGACATCATCCCGCACCGTGCGCGCGGCTATGAACGCAAGGGTGGCAAGCTGGTCAACCAGTCCTGGGTGGCGCCGCGCCTGAATACCACGGCAGACGGCAGCCTGTACCTGACCGCGCGCGACCTGGCCAAGTGGGACCTTGCGCTGTACGGCGACAAGGTGCTGCCGGCCAGCGTGCGCCAGGCCAGCTGGACGCCGGCCAAACTGAACGACGGCAGCGCCACCGAATACGGTTACGGCTGGCAGCTGTTCGAACGCAATGGCCACCGCGCCATTGCCCATGGCGGCGCCTGGCAAGGCTTCCGCTCGCAGCTGTACCGCTTCGTGGACGACAAGCTGTCGGTAGTGGTGCTGGCCAATTCGGCCAGCGCGCGGCCGGGCAAGCTGGGCGACATCGTCGCCGCGCATTACCTGCCGGCGCTGGCCGTCAAGCCAAAGCCGGCCATCGCGGAAACCGAACCGGCTGTCGCGGAACGCGTGCGCGCCATATTCGCCAGCATCGCCGAACGCAAGTTGCCGGAGGGCCTGAGCGAAAAGGTGGCAGGCAACCTGCCGCAGGAATTCCTCGACATGGTGTCGCAGGACTTGCGCGACTGGGGCCCGCTGCGCAAGGTGGAAGCGCTGGCGCGCAGTACCGATGGCGAGGTGCGCAAGTACAGCTACCGCCTGAACTACACCAGCGGCGCCCTGCTGGTCGACCTGAGCCTGGGCAAGGGCGACAAGGTGGAACAGCTGCGCATGCGCCCCGACTGATCAGCCTTCCACCCGATTGCGGCCGCCGCGCTTGGCGCGGTACAGGGCGTGGTCGGCCCGCACCAGGGCGGCATCGCCGCTGCGGTCGCCCGGCGCCATGCCGGCAATGCCGATGCTGACCGTGATGGCGATGGTACTGCCGTCGCGCGCCAGCGGCGTGTCGGCAATGCGCTGGCGCAGGCGCTCGGCGAAAGCGCGCGCCGCGTCCAGGTCGGCGCCCGGCAGCAAGATCGCGAATTCCTCGCCGCCGACGCGGCCCAGCATGTCGATCTTGCGCTGCGAATCGCGCATCAGTCCTGCCAGGTGGCGCAGCACGGCGTCGCCCCAATCGTGGCCGTGGGCGTCGTTGATGTCCTTGAAGTGGTCGATGTCCAGCATCAGCACGGCGGCACGGCCGCCGACGTCGCGCTGCAAGCGGGCCTGCTCGTCTTCCAGCCGCGTCATGAATTCGCGCCGGTTCGGCAGGCCGGTCAGGAAGTCGGTGGTGGCCAGCTGCACCAGCTCTTCGTTCAGGCGCTTGCGCTCCGTGATGTCGATGGTGGAGACGATCACGAAGTCCAGCGCGTGCTCGTGCCCCGGCATCACCAGCAGCGTCAGTTCATTCTGGCGCTCCACACCGTCCAGACGCAGGAAGCTGCCTTCGCATTGCACCAGGTGCGCGCCCTGCTCCAGCGCCAGCAGCGCACGCCCGAATTCGTGCATGGCCGACGGCGCGAAGTTCTGCGCCAGGCTTAACCGTCCTGGCTGTTTGCAGGTCGGGTCGGCGCCGACCTGGGCCAGCGCGGCGGCATTGACGTCGGTGATACGCACCAGCCCGGCCAGGCGCTGCAACTGGCTGGGATTGACCTGCAGCCATTGCGCCACGTCTTCCACGCCGGATTCCACCAGTTCGCGCATGGCTGCGCGCACGGCCGACCAGTCCTGCTGCCACAAGGCGACCGGCGCATGGTCGTACAGGCTGCGGAAACGCGCTTCGCCCACGCGCAGGGCTTCGGCGGCGCGCGCCTGTTCCACTGCGATGCCGGCCAGGCTGGCCGCCTGGTCGATCAGGGCCAGCTGCGCCACGCTGGGGCGCTGCGCCTGGCGGTGGTAGATGGCGAAGGCGCCCAGGATCTTGCCGTTGGCGCCGTGCACCGGCTCCGACCAGCAGGCGCCCAGGCCGGCGCGCAGCGCCATTTCGCGGTAAGGCGCCCACAGCGGGTCGCTTGCGATGTCTTCCACGATCACGCGGCTGTTGCTGGTGACGGCCTTGCCGCAGGAGCCGTTGCCGTAGCCGATCGGCAGGCCGTCGATGGCCTGGCTGAAAAAAGCCGGCAGGCTGGGGGCGGCGGACAGCTGCAGGTGCTTGCCTTCTTCGTCGAGCAGCATCACGCTGCACATCATGCCGGGGTTGACCGCCTCGATGCTGCGCATCAGGCTATCCAGCACTTCCTGCTGCGGCGCTCCGGCCGCCAGCAATTCCAGCACCTGGTGGCG
>JBCNOX010000018.1:0-22321 GCA_039593645.1 Pseudoduganella sp. | reverse complement strand
CCGTTGGGTCCGTGGGCGCCCGGCGATGCATAGGCCGACAGGGCGCCCGCCAGGCAGGCCGCCAGGGCGAATTTTTTGAGGTGTTTTTGCATGATTCGTTATCGCTTTGCGGTGGACAGTTTGCGGCGCAGCAGCAGGCCGCCGATCAACAGCAGCGGCACGGCAGCGGCCAGCCAGTAGGCCCAGCGCGGCACGCCTGCATGTGCGTGGCTGGCGCTGGCCGGCACTTCCAGCGTTCCTTCCAGCAGGTCGCTTTCGTCGCCGGTGACGAAGGTGAACAGCAAGGGGTGCTTGCCCGGGGTCGACAGGGCTTGCAGGAATTTCTCGTCGTCGACCGCATAGTCGCCGATGTCGGCGTGGAACCTGGCCTGTGCCTTCATGCCCTTGTACTGGACTTCCAGCTTGCCGTTCAGGACCGGCTCATTGGTGTCGTAACGGTCGATCAGGACCGACAGTTCGCCACCCGACAGGTGGCCCACGAGTTCGAATGCTTCGGTAAAGGTTTCAACGCGAGGCACGCTGCCGGTGCCCGCCGTCGCGGCAGGACCGTCGAGGTGTTCGCCGTTCGGGCCGTGCGCGCCGGGCGAAGCAAAGGCGGGCAACGCAAGCGCCAGCCAGCAAAGAAGAATGGTCAGTCGTTTCATGGGATGATTCCTAAAGCCTGGTTAAGCTCGGCCATTGCCTGGCCGAGTGCGACGCGCTGCTGGCGAAGGCCGAGCTGCGCTTCATGGTTCTGGATGCGGGAGCGCAGCAGTTCGGCCAAACCGCGTTCGCCCAGCTCAAATGCCTTGTCGAGCAGGCGCGTATGTTCCTGCGCAGCGGCGGCGCGCTGTTCGGCCAGTGCCAGTGCTTCCTTTGCATTCTGGACGCGCTCCTGCGCCGCCGCCCGCTTCGCATCAAGCTGCGCTTGGGCCTGTGCCAGTTCGGCGCTGGCGGTGGCCAGTTGCGTTGCCGCCGCCGTTTCGAGCGGGCGGTTGCGCTGCTTGCCGGCCAATGGAATTTGCAGGGCGAGGCCGATGCTGCGGTCGTTCGGTCCTTGGGCGCTATCGCGCTCGCGGCGCATGGTCAGTGCGATGGTCGGCGCTGCCGAGGCCTGGGCGGAAGCCGCCGCGATGGCAGCCCGCGCCCGCTGTTCCGCGGCTTGCGCCGCCTGCACGCGTACCGGCGCCGGGTCGGTGGACGGCGGTGCCGGCTCGGCGGCTACTGGGGGCAACGTGGCCAGGCCGGTCAACACCGTGAAGCGCGCGAGGGCGGCCCTGGCATTGCCGCGTGCGGCGATCAGGCCGGACTGCGCGTTAATCAGTTCCTGCTGCGCCAGCAGCGCATCGCTGCGCGGCAGCTCGCCGGCGGCTACGCGGCGTTGCACGTCTTGCGTGAGCTCCTGCAAGGCTTGCTGCAGGACTTGTTTTTCCACCACCTGTTCCTGCGCAGCGTGCGCTTCCCACAGGCGCGAGCGCACTTGCCCGGCGACTTCCAGGCGCGCTTGCTGGAGCTGTGCTTCCGTTTCCGTGGCATAGGCCTGGGCGTAGGCCGCGCGCCGAGCCTTCTGGCCCGGAGTCCAGACGGTGGTGGAGAGGGCAACCTCCGATTCCTGCAGGCCGCGCTGTTCGGTCCAGCGGTCGCTGCGCTGGGACAGGCCGACAACCGGCGCAGCCGCCAGCCAGGAACCTGCCAGTTCCTGCTCGGCGGCTGCCTCGTCCTGGCGGGCCAGCAGGGTGCGGGCATGGGGCGAGCGCTGCCAGGCGCTTTCCACCATGGCATGTAATGAAGTTTGCGGCGTGGGCGGCGCCGCAAGCTGCGCGATTGCCAGGGATGGCAAAAGCATTGCCAAACCGACGACCGCGCGGGGCAGTCTGAAGACGTGCATAGGTAAAACTCCGTCGGGTGATCAGGAAATCACCGAGGTGTGCGGCACGGGCGTGGCAGGTCCACGCGGGTCAAGGGATGTGCTGGGGCACCCTCGGCAGCTTAGCCGAGGGTCGTTGCGGGAGGCCGATGCGGCATTTCCAGCATGGGATCGGGAATGAATGTAACCAGGTGGATCGACACCGTCTCGACCAACTCGCTCGGAACAGGCGCCAGTGCGGGAACGAACAAGCCGCCGGGCTGCGGTGAGCAGGAGTGGTCCTGCACGTGTTTTACCGACTCGTCCGAAGAATCGAAGTGGATCGTTCCATCGTCTTCGTGGTGATGGCTGACATGTTCATCGTGCAAAACTTCGTGCGCGTACGAGGTATCCCCGGCCTGGATAGCCTGGTGCCACTGCATGGCAAAGCCTTGCAATGGCAAACAAATCATCAGCAGGATGCAAAGTAGTCGGCGCATGTGCGGATTATAGCAGCGGGCCCACCTCGCTGCGCAAGGCGAATTGAATGGCGGGGACAGATGCTCTCTTGACAATTCTGCCGTCCATGTAGGACGATTGTCCTAGATCATTATTTCATGGAGGAGCAGTGTGAGCGAACTTTTCGCTGGACCCGATGGTGGTGCGCGATGCCGCTGGTGCGGTGCCGCGCCGGAATTCCTGCATTACCACGACTCCGAGTGGGGCTTTCCGGTGGTCGACGACACTCGCCTGTTCGAGAAAATCTGCCTGGAAGGCTTCCAGTCCGGCTTGAGCTGGCGGACGATTCTGGCGAAACGCGAGAACTTCCGGCGTGCTTTCGACAATTTCGATATTGGCCGCATCGCGCGGTTTTCGGAGCAGGACGTCGAACGCCTGCTGCAGGACGATGGCATTGTTCGCCATCGCGGCAAAATCGAGGCGGTCATCAACAACGCCAGACGCGCCCAAGAGCTGATCGCCAGCGAAGGATCGTTGGCCCGGTTCGTGTGGCGGTTCGAGCCCGAGCCCGATGCAATCGCCGTGCCGCAGACTGCTTCCACTTCTGCCGAAGCCATCGCCCTGTCCAAAGCGCTGAAGAAGCTTGGCTGGAAGTTTGTCGGTCCGACCACGGTGTATGCATTCATGCAGGCCATGGGCCTGGTCAACGATCACGCACACGGATGCGTGGTCCGGAACAGGGCCGAGGCCGCGCGCTCGACACTCATGCGTCCATGAGCGCCGCGCAGCCGCTTCACTGGCGCCGATAGCGCATCGGCGTCTGCCCGGTATGCCGGGTGAACAGCCGTGAAAAGCTGCTGGCATCGGCATATCCGACCGCCTCGGCGATGCGCTGCATGTTCCAGCTGGTGGTGCGAAGTAACTGCCTTGCTTTCTCGACGCGCGCGCCATGCAGCAGGGCCAGCGGAGTTTGCCCAGTCTCGCTGCGGACACGCCGCATCAGGGTGCTGGGACTGGTGTGAAAGGCCGCGGCAACTGCCGGCAGCGAGTAGGGGGCCGGCAAGCGCTGGTTGAACCATTCGGCCAGGCGCTGCGAGAAGTCGGGCAGCGACTGCGCCGCGATGCCGGCGTCGACATAAGGGGCCTGGCTGCTGCGCTGCTCTGCCAGCAAAGTCACGCGAGCGGTCGCAATGCCTGCCTCCGTGCCAAACAGCCGCTTGACAAGATACACCGCGAGATCGGTCGCCGCGCTGACGGCGCCGGTCGTGATCACGGCGCTGTCTTCCACCAGGAATCCTTCCGCCTGCACTGCAACTGAAGGGTAGCGCCGGGCCAGTTCGCCGGCGAAGAGCCAGGAAGTTACCGCTTTGTGGCCATCCAGCAGTCCTGCTTCGGCCAGCAGGAATGCGCCCACGCAGGCCGATGCGACCCGCGTCCCTTTGGCAAATGAGTGGCGGATGAACTCAATCTCGGCACCGCGCGCCGCCAGTTTCGAATGCCAGTCCACCGGCCGGCTAAGGCCAAATCCGGGAACGATCAGCACGTCGTACTTCCCGGTCGGGTTGACCGCTTCTATCGACGTTCCGCCCGAGAGCAGGACGCGGCGGCCATGCAGGGAAACCCACTGCACTTCCAGCGGAATCGGAGCATGCGCCAGGTCAGCGCCAATGGCAAGGATGTCGGCGACGCTGAAAAGCTGGAGTCCCATGCATCCCGGATAGGCCAGCAGGGCAATGCGGACACGTTTCATGATGTTTGACCATATTGGCTAAAAACTTGCGGATATCGCCATGCTAACGGATCGCGGCGGTGAAGGACAATAAGCCTGTCACTTGAGCCAGGAATCCAAGGAAATGGGAAAGCACGAAATAATTCAGGTCAGCATCGCGCCGCTGGGAATGGTGAACTGCCATATTGTCGTTGGGTCCAAGGGCAGCATACTGGTCGACACCGGTTTGCCGGGAAGCAGCTATAAAGTGGCGCGCGCGCTTCGGAGCAAGGGACTGCAGTATTCCGATATCAAGCTGATCGTGGTAACCCATGCGCATATCGATCATGCCGGGTGTGCCGCGCATTTGCGTGAACTGACCGGCGCCCCCATCGTCGCCCACGCGGGCGACCTTGACTTCTACCTGCAAAAGCGTCCGATGACGTTTTGCGCAACGGGCTGGTTTGGCCGGGCTTTTCTCCGGACAGGATTGATCCGGCGGCCATACGTCCCGTTCACTCCGGACCTGCTTTTGCAGGATGGAGAGTACCTGGCTCTGAACCGCTTTGGCATCGATGGCGCCGTGCGGCACACGCCGGGCCACACCTGCGGATCAATTTCAGTGCAGTTGGGAGGCGGGGACGCCATGGTAGGGGACCTGGTTTCTTCGGGCATACTCCTCGGCGGCATCGCCCGGACCGGCAAGGCAAAACGGCCACCATTCGAGGACGATCCCCATGCGGTGGCCGATCAGCTGGAAGGCCTGCTTGCTGCAGGATCGCAGCGGTTCTTCATGGGGCATGGTGGACCACTCCAGGCCTGCGAAGTAAGGCGCCACGTAGACTCTTTGCGCGCATCGGGAACCAAAGCGATTGCTCATGCCACAGAGTGATGTCCGCAATGGTGACCGATCAGCGTGTGTGGAGGCATTATGCTCAATCGTACGAACGGGGCTGGCTATAGTTCGCTCCCAGTCTTGCCGCCCACCGCGGGCGGTACGCAACCGGTTCCGGCGCCATCGCGCCTGCCGGTGCAGGGCGGGCCGCAGCCTTCATCGCGCATGCCGGCCCCGCGCGCCGGGACGGTGCATCCGCTGCAATCGCAATGGCGTGGTTCGGCTCCGCCGGCAGAGCCGCCGGCGTCGCAATCCGTGGGGCGCCACACCACCATCCTGGACATGGTGAAATGGGATACGAAACAGAATGTCGAGCAGGCCGCCAATCTCCTGGTCATGGGGCATGAATCGCGCGCCCACGATCCACGGCTGGGCAATGCCGGCGGATCGGCCGATCCCAAAATCAAGCTCACCCTGGATAGCGGCGCGCTGTCGCCGGCGCAAGCCCAGTATGCGGAAATGCTTGGCAAGCAGGCGGCAATGAATATGCTCCACAACACCACCCAGCGCTACAACCTGCAGGGAACACCGGCAGCGCAGTTTATCCAGAGCGTTTGCGATTGGCTGGGCGATCCGCGCAACCGCATGACAGCGGGCGTACTGGGCGACATCACCAGGAAAGTCGGTGAGATGGTGCATGCTCAGGAAAGCAAGGCCCTGGGGCCGTCCCGCGAGCCGCGCGAAGCAAAGCGGATGCCGATGGAGTGCATGACCCACCTTGGCCATGCGATAAGGCATATGCAGCATCACGCCGGCCCCGAGCACCGGAAATTCCTGAAAGAGCTGGGATACCAAACGATGGACCGCGTGATGCAGCACAAGCTGGCGCCCGGCGAGACCAGGGCATGGCTGCGCCAGGTCGAGGCGGATTGCCGGAACCGTGGGCTGGACGACCTTGGCAAACTCGCGAAGCGCCTGCGCCACGACATTCCAGCGTCGGCAGATGGTTATGAAACGCGCCTGCACGACAATATCTACGGGCGGGCCATGGAATCGGTGCTGATTGCCGAACTGGTTCGCGACCCTCCTGCGAACGTCAAGCAAGGCATGGCGGCGCTGGCCTTGCACCTGGACCTGATGCTGAAGACGTTGCCGCCGCAGGCGCAGCAGGATACGGCTCTTCAGGTGCAAAAGATGATGCGGCACGAGCGGCGCGGCTGGCAGGCCGACTCGCCGGCGCTTGAAGCCTTTTTCAACGCGCGCCCGGACCAGGCGCTCGGGGCCTTGAAGCAGCTATTGCGCACTCCTGTGGCCAACGGCTTCGATTGCATCGCGATTCCCTACCTGACCGTCAAGATGTCGCTGTGCATGCAGGCGCACGGTGCTGCGCCATGGATGCCCAGGGCAAACCAGAATTATGCCAACGTGGTTGGCCATGCAGCGGCGCGGCTGACGGAGAGCGCGCCCAATTACAACCGCATGGCGCCGAAGTCGGGCATCACCATGCACCACCAGCCCGACATTGTCGGCAGCAGGGAGTCGGCCATGCATCCGGGGGACCGCAATCGTCCCGACCTGGAACATGCGAGCCCAGAGTTGAGAACGGCGCTCGAACATGGCGTGTCCTTCGTCAGCGGGGTCTCCGGCTCGACCAACATCGTGATGCACATGGTGGGCGATATCCTGGACCAGGGCGGAACGGTCGATCCGAAGGACGCGCTGCTAGGCACCATGATGTTCCTGAATTTCGATGGCGGCCACTCGATGCACGAAGCCATGTGGGTCGGCAACCAGCTTGACAGCAGCCTTGACCTGAGGATGGGCATGCCCGGCGGCGACCCGCGCAGCTTCGTGGCCGACTACGACAGCTTCATCGAATCGTTTTCACCAGCCAAGGGGAGCGACCAGCTGCGCGCGGCTGCCGACAAGGCGTGGGAAAAGACACTCGATCATTTCGGCCGGCACAGCCACTACTCGCCCGAGAACAGGCCGCCGGTAGCTTGATCCGGTGCGCGGCAAACCCCGTCGTTTACGGCGGGGGCAAGAGCGCGGACGGCGGAGCCGTCCTTTTAAGTTTAATGCGGAGTTTGTTGTTGCTCGATGTATTGCCGGACCACTGCAATTGGAGCGCCGCCGCAGCTGCCTGCAAAATATGAAGGCGACCACAAAGCGCCACCCCACAATTTCTGGCGGATGTCCGGGTAGTTCTTTTTCCGGATTACCCGGCTGGAGGCACCTTTCAGGCTATTCACCAGGCGCGAAACGGCGACTTTCGGAGGATAGTTCACCAGCAAGTGGACATGGTCGTCTTCACCATTAAATTCCACTAGCTCTGCTTCGAAGTCAGCGCAGACACGGGAAAAGATCGGACGTAAGTCGTCCAATATCTCTCGGGTAAAGACATTGCGCCGGTATTTGGTGACAAAGACCAAATGTACATGCATCATAAAGACGCAATGCCTACCGCGGCGGAGCTCGCTTGAAGTGCCCATAGGCCAAACTATACTGAAGGGATGCTACGCCTTCAAGCCTTTCGATTCGAGCTGGTTCCCAATGGCCAACAGCAACGCGCCATGTGCCGCTTTGCGGGCGCTTGCCGCCACGTTTTCAACAGGGCATTGGCGCTACTCAAGGAAAATCATGCAGCCGGCAAGCCGTACATTGGCTATGTGGCGCTGGCGAAGCATTTGACGGCATGGCGGAATGGGCCGGAGACTCCTTGGTTGCGGGAAGCGCCGTGTCATCCATTGCAGCACGCATTAAAACACCTGGATCAAGCGTTCAAGAACTTCTTCGCCAAGCGTGCAGCCTACCCGCGTTTCAAGCGTAGAGGGTGCGGCGATGCGTTTCGTTTTCCGGATGCCAAGCAGATCAAACTGGACCAGGCAAATAGCCGGATCTTCCTTCCCAAGCTAGGCTGGTTGCGGTACCGGAATAGCCGAATGGTGCCGGGTGCGGTCCGTAATGTGACGGTCAGTCGCATCGCTGGCAAGTGGTTTGTTTCCATCCAGACGCAGCGCGAGGTCGACATCGTGCCTGTTGCGGCAACGTCGGCAGTGGGGATCGACGTTGGCATAGTCCGCTTTGCGACGCTGAGCGATGGCACTCCGATCGAACCTGTGAACTGTTTCAAACGCCATCAGCAGCGCCTGGCGAGGTACCAAAAGCACATGAGCCGCAAAGTAAAGTTCAGCAAGAACTGGCACAAGGCCAAGGCACGTGTGCAGCGGCTGCACGTACGCATCGCCAGTATGCGCCGCGACTTCCTGCATAAGGCCAGCAAGGCAATCAGCACGGAACATGCCATCGTGTGCATCGAGGATCTGCAGATTCGCAACATGGTCAGGTCGGCAAAAGGCACAGTGCAGCAGCCAGGCAGGATGGTCGGGCAAAAACGTGGCTTGAACCGTAGCATCATGGACCAGGGCTGGGGCGAATTCAGGCGCCAACTGTCCTATAAATTGGCTTGGAAGGGCGGCATGTTGATCGCGGTGCCACCCCAGCACACGAGCCAGACTTGCCCATGTTGCGGCTTCGTGTCGTCAGTGAATCGCTGCACACAGGCTGCCTTCGAGTGCACTGCATGCGGCTACCGAAACCACGCTGACGTGGTTGGTGCCATGAACGTACTTGAGCGGGGACTCCGCTTGCTAGCCTGTGGAGAGCCGGTGCAGTCGGGCCACTCTGTGAAGCAGGAACCCGCCGAAGCGACTTAAACCAGCCTGTTGCTGGTTGCGGCGCAGTAGGAATCCCCGTCCTTTCCGCGTAAGCGGCGGCCAGCGGCCGAGGGCGGGGAGGAGGTCAATACTTCGATTTCGACGCGGTTCCGGACTGCCTGGATTTGCCTTCGGACCCGGCTGACTGCTTGTTGCCCTTGGCAGAGGATGCGCTGCCCGCATTCTTGCTGTTCTGGGTTTCCTGCAACTTGCTGTTGCGTCCACTCTTGCCGGCTTGGCTTGGCTTGCTCATGCTTTCCTCCATGTTCAGCGGGATGACGCTTCAATATTAGTCCGCACGCGCTTCCCGTATGTAGGAGTGGGGCCTGGCTGCACGTAGGCGTGCGGCCAGGCCAGCCGTAGGCCGGGCGCTCAGTTACGCCGGTATTGGCGGGCGAACTGGAAGATGTGCTCCCAGGTGTCGGGAAAGTCGCCGGGAATGCGGCGGTTGTACATATAGATTGCTCCGGCAATCGCCTGCAGGCGGGCCTCGAACGGCAGTTGCAGGCCGGGGCCGAAGTCGAGCGAGGAAAAGCCGGTGCGGGCGGTATCGGGATTGACCTCGTGCAGGTCGCAATCGCGGTTGTGGAAATAGATGCCGACACTGATGCGCGGCTGCCTGGCCCGTGCGCTGCTGCGGCCGCCCCAGTGCAGCACATGCGTGTTCCAGCCCAATGGTGCTCCCGCGGGCACGGGCAGGGCGCGGATGTTCTGCCAGTCGCCCAGTTCCAGCTCGATCTCTTCCCCGTTCGACTGAAGGCTGCGATCGAGGTGCTGGGGCAGCACGTACATGCAGGCGTTCAGCGGGTTGACGTCGGTCAGGGGCAGCCAGATATTCATGATGCGCGGACGGCCATCGGCGCCGACGGCCTGCGGATGGTGCAGGTCCCGATGCGGCCCCCAGCCTGTCGCATCGTCCTGCGGCGCGACGTGCCAGGCCCAGATATCGGTGGGCATCATCTGGTAACGCTCGCCGAGCAGCTGGCGCAGCACGGGGTCGAGCGGCGCGAACAGCTGCCAGAAGGCATCGTAGACCATGCAGAAGACCGGCGGTATCCCGCGCTGTACCAGGCCGCCGATTACCTGCGCCAGCTTGCCTGCGTGGCTGCGCGGGATGATGGGGCCGGCCTGGAAATAGCCTTCGTTGATGGCATCGGCCACATGGCGGCGCGCATCGCCCAGGCCGGGCAGGGAAGTGGGCGCCGGCTTGGAGAGCGGGGCCGCGCTGATCGGCATGTCCGGATTGAGGTCCAGCCAGAACGCCAGTTGGCCGGCATGCGCCAGCGGCGAGAGGGAAGCTGCCTGTGATTGTTGTTCTGCGAAGTCCATAAGCTCGTCTCATTTGGGAACGCCGGCAAGCGCTGACAGGGGCCGCGCATATGCGCCAGGCTCCAGGCCTGCCGATAGGTGGCTGTGCCGGCGGCACTGGTTCCGCACCTGGATTGCGCTGCGATGGAACGCATGCGGCTTTTGCTGCCACTCAGTTTGGGGCGCTGCTGCCCTACACCACATCAACCTTGAAAGGAGTCAGAAATGCTGCCAGTACTTGCCGCTATCGGCCGTGCCGTCCTGCCCGAAGTTATCAATACCGCTGCCAAGGTGCTGGGCGGTGGCGGGGAATCGAAGTCGCCGAATCCGGCGGATGACGTGATCTAAGTGAAAGGCTTGCGGCCGCAAAGGCCGCAAGCGCAAGTGAAAGTCCGTTCAGCCGCCGGTGATGTCCGCTCCGGCTTCGTCATGCCCCTTGCCCTTGAGTTTCTCCAGCGTGGCAACGTTCACGCCCAGCATGCCGGCCAGCTTCTTCAACTCTTCCGACGAAATAGTACCGTCCTGCAGCTTCTTCAGCAGCTTTCGCAGGTCGTCCTCTTCCTCGCCGCCGCCACCGCCGCCGGCTTTTTCCGCCTGATTGGCCTTGAAGCGCGATTCCAGTTCGTCGCGGATGGCGTCGCGCGCTGCAGTGCTCAGGTTGTCCTTGCCCAGCATGTTGATCAAGTCTTCGTTGGTCTTGTTTTTCAGGCTTTCCTTGAAGGTGTCGCTTGCCTGCGAGGCGAAGTTGAAGCCGCCGACCGGTGAAAATTGAATGCCCATATCTGCTCCTTTGATGGTTGAGGGTTCCCGCGCATGTTCCATACATAACGCACCGATAGGTAGCGCATCTATGGCAAACGGTTCCACGGGTGCGGCGCCATAAATCGACACCATGCATGGAACTGCCGGCGCACCGGCCTCCACATATCGCTACCGTCGCATCGCATATTGCGTAAGGCGGCAACTTCAACCACTACCAAGGAGGTAATCATGTCCGGAATGACCGCAATCGCTTCGTGGGTTGGCGCAGGTGGCGCAATCGCAGACCAGGAAGCCACGGCAGCAGCAAAAGAGGCGGTGAATGCCAGCGCCGCCAAACTGAAGCTGGCCAAGGCTGGCCAGGACAACGCCCTGTCCCTGATCTAAGCCGGAAGAGGTGGAACCATCCGGTTCCACCTCTGTTGCATCGATCAAAGGAGAGCGATATGAGCAGTTACCAGAACAGCATGTTCGCACCGTCGCAGGCGCGCCCGGGCCAGGCCATGGAAAAAACCAAGTCCATGCCGATCGGGCAGGCCGCGCAGATGGGCGCCGCCGAGGCCATGGAGTTCCAGCTCTGGGTTTCCCAGCAGGGCACTTCACTGGCCAAGCTGAAGGTCTTCAATGCGATGGCCAAGACCATCAACGACCAGCAATAGGAGCGACCAATGCCCGACACAAGACCAGGATCCGTGCGCGCCAACGAAGCGAAATACGTCCGCCAGCTGGAGCAGGTCGCTGCCGCAAGGAGCGACGTCAACAACGTGGCCGTGTTCACGAAGTTGATCAAGAAAGCGGAAGAAATTTCGCAGTCGGCAGTGTAGGCGCGCATTCACTTACTCGACTAAGGAAACAGCATGTCAGCCACGATCACCAAGACCACCACGACGATCACCACCACTTTTGACAACGACAGGCCGGGCCTCTTCCGCCCCATGCCAAGCGGGGGATCGCCGCTTGGCCCGGAATCGAGCGACATCCTGTTTGCCCCTTCGCCGCGCAACCAGGGTTCGCCTGAATCGCTGGCCGACGTGCTCGACGAACTGGGCCTGCCGGCCTGGCTGAAGAACGCGGCCCGCAATATGCTGCTCTCGGGCGACGGCGGCGGCCAGCTGCCATCGGAATCCAGCGCAGCCAAGACTATCAACAACTTCCAGAAGGACAACGGCATCCGCTACCTGTCGCCCGAGCAGGTGAAGCAGATGGCTGAAACGGGCTACTTCACGGACAAGAACGGCAATACCCGCCTGGTGTCCGGCGACGTGCAGCTGGCGGCCCAGAAGATGATGGCGAATGGCGGTGAGCTGTACCGCAAGCTCGAATCGGCCAAGAACGGCGAGCATGACGGGAAACTGAGCCAGGAGGACTATCGCTATGCGGTCAAGGACGGCACCATTTCCGCCAACGGCGGCAGCGGCTATCCGGAGCCGACGCGTGGCATTTCGCTGCTGGACTTCATGAACGCCATCATGAACGGCAATATCTCGACGAATCGGCCAAGCGAGTATGGCGCGGCCAAGACCATCAACGATTTCCAGAAAGAGCATGGCATCAGCCACCTTTCCATCGACCAGTTGCAGCAGATGGCGGAAACGGGCTACTGCAAGGACAAGAACGGCAAATTCATCCAGGTGCCGGAAGAAGTGCAGGACGCGGCGCGCGCCATGGCGGCCAATAACTTTGAACTATTCAAGAAGCTGGAAAGCGCCACGAACGGCGAGCATGACGGTTCCTTGAGCATTGGCGACTTCCGCGAAGCGGTCAAGGACGGCTCGATCGGCAATGGCGGCTTTACGCGCGACGTTTCCTTCGACCTGGAACCGGAAGACGGCTTCGATGGGCTGCCTTCGCGCGCCGATGCGGCCCGGACGATCAGGGACTTCCAGAAGGATCACAATATCCGCCTGCTGGACGTCGACCAGGTTCGCCAGATGGCCGAAACCGGTTATTACACGGATAAATTCGGCAGGACCCGACCGGTGCCGGACGAGGTGCGACTTGCTGCCCAGCGCATGGCTGCCAACAATTTCGAGCTGTTCAAACAGCTGGAGTCGGCCACCAATGGCGAACATGACGGCAAGTTGAGCCAGGGCGATTACACCGAAGCGGTCAAGGATGGCACCATCCAGGGCCGAAGCAGCGGCCGGCCGGACTATCGCTATATCAGGAACCCGGATGAAATGTGGCCGGCAGGCGGCGACCGGACTTCCGCAACCGCGGCCGCCCGCACCATGCAGGACTTCCAGGCGCAGCATGGCTTTCGTTTCCTGAATGTCGACCAGGTCCGGCAGATGGCGACCACCGGCTACTGCACCGACAAGGATGGGCACACCATCCAGGTGCCGGAAGAAGTCCGGCAGGCGGCGCAGCGCATGGCGGCCAACAACTATGCGCTGTTCAAGGAGCTGGAGTCGGCCACCAATGGCGAACATGACGGCCGCTTGAGCATGAAGGACTATCGCAACGCCGGCACCGGCCGCGTTTTCCAGACCTGAGCCCATGCCCTTGACGAAGAGGAGGCCGACATGACCGCGAATGCAAATCCGTCCCGCGAGCGGGCGGCGCGCGAGCAGCATTGCGCCACGCTCGACGAGGGCTTCAACTGGCACCGCATCCGGCGCCTGTCCCGCAAAGGCTGAATGCCAGGAGAAGCAGACATGGAAAAGCAGTGGTGGGAGCCGGCGCCGGAGCATCTGAACTTCGCTTGCGCGCTGGCCGGCGTGGAGCCGGTGCCGCTGGACCGGGCGTTCAACTACCTGGCGCTCGACTGCGGCCGCGAGGGCGGAAAGGCGCCGGCCGCGGGCCACAACCCAAACGGCAGCTTCCACGCGGCCAGGGCCGGTGCGCAGGCGGCGGCAGGCCTGCCGCCGATGGACTTCATCGTCCTGCGCGGCGCCTATAGCTGGCTGGCGCCGAAGGAGCGGCAGCAGCTCGTCGAACTGCTCAATCGCTGCCTGAAGCCCGGCGGCGTGGCCTATGTCGGCTACAGCGCCATGCCTGGCTGTAGCGCCGTGCTGCCTCTTCAGCGCCTGATACGCGAGCAGGGCAGGCTGCATGGCGGCGGCGCGGCGCTGCAGCCGGAACACGCGGCTGCACAGGTCGGGCAGCTTCGCGCGGCCGGGGCGGCGTATTTTGCGGACAACGATACTCCTGCGATGCGCAGGCGCCTGGACGACATGTTGCAGACATGCCGGGAGTTCACGCAGCACGGCTGGCAAGCGCTGTATCACGCCGATGTGGCGCGCGCCATGGCCGATGCCAAGCTGGAATACGTGGCCTCGGCCGAACTTCGGTTGAGCGATCCTGCCCGCTGCCTGAGCGCGCCACAGCGCGCGCTGCTGGAGGCCCAGACGATACCGGTACTGCGCGAGACGGTACGCGATGTGCTGCTGGACACCGCGTTCCGGCACGACGTGTATGTCAGGGGGGCTCGCCGCATGCATCCCATGCGGCAGGCGGATTGGCTGGGCGGGTGCCGCCTGGCCTTGGCTTCCACACGCGAGACGGTGCGGGACCAGGCGCTATCCGGGCCTTTCCTGGCGGCGCTGGCCGCAGGGCCGCAGTTCATCGCACAGCTGGCACGCCTGCCTGCGATGCAGGGCAAGGGCGTGCTTGACGTGGCCCGCGAGGCCGGCGCGCTGGTCGACTCAGGCCAGGCGGTCTTCTGCAGCGAAGGAGCTTGAGAATGGATTGGAACGACGGCTATGTGGCGGACCTGGACTACCCGGCGGCGTACTTTGCCGAGCAAAGTCCCTGCCACCTGAGTATCGCCTGCATCCTGAACGGGGTCGAGCCGGTGCCGCCGGACCGGCCCTTCACCTATTTCGAACTGGGCGCGGGCATGGGGCTGACGTCGAACATCCTGGCGGCCAGCCATCCGCATGGCCGCTTCTATTCCAACGATTTCAACCCCGCCCATGTGGCCAGCGCCCGCCAGCTGGCGCAAGAAGCGCAACTGGAAAACATGACGGTGCTCGAATCCAGTTTCGCGGAGCTGGCCTCCGGCGGGGTGGAGCTGCCGCCGCTCGACTACATCACCATGTACGGAATATATAGCTGGATCACTCCGGCCAATCGCCGATTCGTGGTGGAGTTCATCAACCGCTACCTGAAGCCCGGCGGCATCGTCTACGTCAACTACAACGCCTTGCCGGGCTGGACCCGCACCTTGCCGTTGCAGCGCCTGTTGCTTGAACACGCGAACTGCAATCCCGTGCCGCGGGTCGCCCAACTGGAACAGGCGCGCGACCTGGCGCGCAAGCTGAAAGAGGCCGGCGCCGCCTACTTCGACGGCAGCAAGCAGCTCGATTACCGAATGGAGTCATTGTCGCGGGACAAGGCCGGCTACCTGGCGCACGAATACCTGAACAGCGGCTGGGAGCCGCTTTACCATGCCGACGTGGCTGGCGACCTGGCGGCTGCGGGACTCGACTTCGTCGGGTCGGCCGATTTGCCGCGTGCCTTTGAAGATGACTACCTGACGCCGCCGCAGCGCGCCTTGCTTGCTGATGTCCCCGATGCCCGCTGGCGCGAAACGCTGCGCGACTACCTGCTCAATACAAGCTTCCGCGAGGACGTTTACGTGCGCGGAGCCCGCACCTTGGGCCAGGAACGCCAGTCCGGATGGCTGGCCAGGCTTGGGCTGGTCCAGGCCTCGGCGGCGGAGTCCACTCCGGCGCCCGATCCAGCAGCCGGCGACGATGGCGCGGCACTGCGCCAGGTCCTTGACGCACTGGCAACGGGGCCGAAAACGCTCAAGGATCTGGCGGCACTGCGCAGCGAAAGCTTGCAGGCGGTCGCGCGCCTTGCAGCGCGGCTGGCCGCCTCCGGCAAGGCAGCATTCTTCTTCCCGGCCGGCGCGACGGTGGACCCGGCGCCGGCCATGCGCCTGAACCAGGCGATCGCGGCCCAATCCAGCTACGGCGACCATTACCAGGCGCTTGCTTCGCCATTGCTGGGTGGAGGACTGCAATCCGGGCTGGCACAGCGCCTGGTTTACCACAGCCTTGCGCAGCTGCCCGTGGAAACTCAACCGGAGGCGCATGCCATCGCCCGTCATGTGGCGGCACTGTTGCAAAACCACTTCGCCACCCGCATTCCCGGCAGCCCTGCCGAAGCGGCGTTGCATGACCTGCGCGAGGCGTTGCCGAGCATTGTCGCTGCGATCCTGGAGCGCCGCCTCCCGATATGGCGCACGCTGCGCATGCTGTAACCGGCGCGCTGCTAGAATAGGCTTGCCTTGGGCTGGCGTCGGGTCCCGGGCGGCATCCGGCCTGCGTGCGCGACGAGATGGGGCACTAGCCAGTGCAAGCCAATCATCCGGAAAACAATGAATTCGATGGTTCCCGCCATGCAGCCAATGCGCTGCTGGCTGAACTGTGCGCGTTGTGCGGCCAGCAGGCCGCGTCGCCGCCCGTGCTGGAGCTGCAAATCGGCGTTATCGTGACGCGTACGGCGGTGGACGCCGCCGGGGAAGGCTGTCTGACCATCACGGCGCGGCTGCCGGCTTCGGCCCAGGAAGGCTACGCTCCGCAGGGCGAACACACCCGCTTCGGCGACCTGGATTGCATGTGGCATGGCGATGAAGGCTGCCATATGGCGGTACGCAGGGTTGCGCTGGTCCGCCTGGGCGATGAGCGCAGCGTGATGGACGCGATACTTGAAACGGCCGACATGGCCCAGGCCTGGCATGCCAGCATGGCGCTGGACCCGCCGCCATCCTGCTGAAACTTCATTCGCGTCCGCACTGGCGGCGCGCCGCGGCGCGTACCCGGGCCACGCGCGAACGCACGGTGCCGATCGGTATATCCAGTTCCCTCGCTGCTGCCTCGTAGCTCATTTCCCCGTCCAGCACCGCCTCGAAGGTGTTGCGAATCGCTTGCGGCAGTTCACCCAGCAGCTCGTCCACCAGGCCCGCCATCTGGCGCAGCTCGCACAACAGGGCGGGATCGGCATGGATATCGACGATCTGCTCCAGGAAGCTGTCGTCGGTCTCTTCGAAACGGTCGGCGCAGTTGCGGCGCACCTGGTTGCGCGCGAGGTTGAGGGCAATGCCGAACAGCCAGGTGGAAGGCTTGGACAAGCCGGAGAACTGGTCGGCACAGCGCAGCGCTTCCACAAAGGTGTTCTGCACCACGTCTTCCGCGTCGCCGTGGTTGCCAAGGTAGCGCTGTACAAAGCGCAGCAGGTGGGTGCGGTGCTTTTCGTACAGGTGCACCAGGTCGATGCCGCCGGGCGCCGAGCCCGCCGCAGGGGGCAGCTGGTAGACGTTGGCACTGGCAAGAACAGGAACCGGGACGGCGTGGCCGGTGCTATGGATATCGGTGGCAGCGAGCATGGTTTGGTACATGAGATTCTCCCACTGGGCTGGATTGGATCGTCGGGCAGGGCGCCTTATGGAATGGTCGCCCCGGCTTATGTAGGGTGAAAGATAGCAGCCGGTTTGCGGTCTGTTGTGCTTCCGTGAACATTGATGAGACTTTGAAAAAAGTTGAGGAAAGACGCCCGAATTTGCGGTCCCTGTGGCGGAACCGCGCGCCGCGCCGCCGCCACTGATGCCGCATGAAGAACGTATATAACGCCCCGACGAACCCGGTTGCGCTGGAATTGCTGGCGCGCCTTGCCAAGCCCGACGCCGCGTCAGCGCACAATTTGCGGCAGGCGCATGTGATGGTCGACCTGAAGTCGCGCGAGGCGGTCGATATCGAGGCGGGCGTCAAGGAGGAACTGGCTTTCCTGAACAAAAAGCTGGAACAGCGCCGGGTGCCGGCCACGGTCCGGACGGCGCCACGCGGCTCCATGCGCGACAGGTCGCGCAGCCAGCAGGCCAACAGGGCGGCGCAGGTCGGCAGCCTTGGCCACCTGGACGAGGCTCACGATGAATGGCACCCGGTGCAGCGCGCCCTGGACATGCTGCGCGAGGACAGCAGCCAGCAAGGCCGGGCAGCGGCGGAAGCGATGCTGGCCGAGCGCTTCGACATGGTCCAGAGCTACAACGCCTTGCTGGAGGCCTTGCGCGAGGCGGATCAACTGGATGGCCTCAGTGCACACAAGAAGAGGGCGCTGAAAGGTGCGCTCAACGAGATGATGAGCGACATGATGCAGCGCAGCTCGGGCGACCTGCGCCACACGCTGCAGGAAACCGAAGAACTGCATGGCGCCATGGAATCCATGGCGGAGGAACCGTTGCCGACCACGCGCGAACTGCGCTTCCTGATCGGTGGCAAGGCCAAGGGCCGCGTGGACGTGCCATTGACGCCGCTGACCATGCTCAAGGCCCTGATACGCAACTTCGGCGCGGAGCACTGCGTGTCGGCCATGGAAAGCCTGCGCTCGCGCATGATGGCCGGACTTTAAAGGGAGGATGGCATGGGAGCGGATTTGCGGCGGAACCCGGAGCGCAGCATGGGCCGCTACTGGCTGACGATGTCGGATGCGAAAGCCTTCACCGTCGTCAGGTCGGCGTTCGATATCGCGGAGGCGCTGCGGCGCGACCTGGCCGACCAGGCAGCGCTGGTCGCGCAGCCGGACGTGGCGGAACTGGCGGTGCAGCTCTTGACAGCCGCGGAAACCGGCTGGGGCAAGGCCAAGGCGGCCGCGCTCATGGCCCAGTTGGGCGATGTGAAACCGCTGCGTGCTGCCGCCCGCTGCCAGGCGTGGTCGCTGCTGCGTACCGCCGTGGAAGCCTTGCCTGCCACGCTGTGGGCGGCCGACAAGCTGGCGACCCGGCGTGAACTGCTCGACGAACTGCAGCGCCAGGCCCTGGCAGCGCATGCCGAACTTCCGCTGTTGCCCAGCAAGGAGGAGCGGCGCGAACAGGAATGGCGCGACAGTATTGCCGCGCGCGCCAAGGGCGAGCGTGCGGCCATCGGGGGCCGGCAATGAAAGACGAAATAAACGCGCTGTGCGCGCAGCTTGTGGCCCAGGCCCGGTTGCACAATGCCGTGGCCATGGCCGCGCTGGCAGAAGGATCGCGACTGTTTGTTTATCCACTGGAGCGCGGCGTTCTGCTGGCCCTTGGTGCGACCGCGCAGGACGGACGGCCGCTGCGGCCGGAAACGCTGCTGCGCCGCCGCGGCGCAGACCTGCGGCGCTTCGGCGCCTGGCTGCCGGCACTGTTCGCCGACGGCAGCTGTTACCTGGTGCGCCGCTGCTCCGACAGCGAAGCGGGCGGACTTGACGACGATGAATGGCTGGCAGCCGAGGAGTTGCTACGGTGATCAACACACGCCTGAATGATGCCGCAAGCCTCGGCTTGCATGGGCTGGCCGATGCCGGCGAAATCCACAGCCTGGCGCCTTCGCTGCAGTCGGTCAAATCGCGCCCCTTGCTGCTTCCCGCCGAGGAGGCGCTGTCGCTGCCGCCGCCGGTGCTCAGCGCCGATCCGAAGCTGGAGATGCTGGCGCAAGCTGTGGGACCGGAGCTCAGTTTCGACAATCCGGTCTGGCGCGGCAATCCCTTGCCGTCGCTGCGCGGCCTGCAAAAAATGCTGATCGACCAGGCGCTCAAGCGCCCGCTGGAAGAGCGGGAGCCTGCTTTGCGCGCGGTCCAGGTGGTGGAAACGGCAGTGCAGCTGCGCCTGCGCTGGCAGCAGATGCGGCGCAGCGACGCCGAACCCGATCGTGCACTGCAAACCGCAGGAGGAGGCCAGGATGAGACAGCGCAGCACTAGAGCCGCGATGGCGGAAGAACTGAGCGCGGCGATCGGCCTGGTCTGGGGCCATATCGGCGCATTGCAGCATGAAGAAGCCCATGCGCTGGCCAGCGCATGCCTGGAACTCTGGCCCGGCGAAAAGAACCTGCTGCTGCTGGCCGGCTATGCGGCCACGGAGCTGGGCTTGCCGGCCGACCTGGCCGCCCTGCGCCAGGCATTCGGCACACAACCCTGCCTGGATCTGATCGCCCGGCGCCAACCGGCATAAGGAAACCACAGCATGCAATCGATGGCCCTCGTCTTATTCCTGAACGGGATTGCCGCCAAGGTGGCCAAGCGCGCGGAACTGCTTGCCGCCGGCCTGGTGATCGGCATTGTCTTCATGCTGGCTTTGCCGATGCCGGTCTGGCTGCTCGACATCCTGATCGCGTGCAGCCTGGGCGCCTCGGCGCTGATCGTCATCGTCGCCATGTACATGCCGGGACCCACGGCATTTTCGACCTTTCCGGCGGTGCTGCTGCTGACCACCCTGTTCCGGCTGGCGATCTCGGTGTCGACCACCCGCCTGATCCTGCTGGAAGCCGACGCCGGGCATATCGTCGAGACCTTCGGCAATTTCGTGGTGGGCGGCAACCTGGTGGTCGGCCTGGTGATTTTCCTGATCCTGACGGTGGTGCAATTCATTGTCATTACCAAGGGTTCCGAGCGCGTCTCGGAAGTCTCGGCCCGCTTCTCCCTCGATGCGATGCCGGGCAAGCAGATGTCGATCGACAGCGACCTGCGCGCCGGCATCCTGACGGCGGAAGAGGCCAAGGAAAAGCGCGCCAGGCTCGGTCAGGAGAGCCAGCTGCACGGCGCCATGGACGGCGCCATGAAGTTCGTCAAAGGCGATGCCATTGCCGGCATCTGCATCGTGGCGATCAACCTGGTGGGCGGCATTTCAATCGGCATCGTCCAGCGCGGCATGGAAGCATCGCAGGCGATGCAGGTGTATTCCATCCTCACCATCGGCGATGCGCTGATCGCCCAGATCCCGGCGCTGCTGATTTCCCTCGGCGCCGGCATGATCACCACGCGTGTGAGCGGCGAGGGCGAAGAGGGCGAAGCGAGCAATATCGGCCAGGACATCGTGGGGGAACTGTTCAAGGAACCCAAGGCCTTGCTCACGACCGCGGCCATCATGCTGCTGTTCAGCGCCATTCCCGGCATGCCGACCATGGTCTTCCTGGTGCTGGCGCTGGGGCTGGCCGGGGCGGGCGTGATGGGCATGCTCAAGCCCCTGGCCGACGCCGAACAGGAAAGGGCGGCGCAGGAGAAGGAGCGGCAGAACGCCAGCATCGTCGACCTGACCAACTTCTCCGCCACCACGCCCTTCATTCTGCGCATGCCGGAATCGATGCGCGATACGCCGGAGGCGGAAACCATCCGGGTGGCGGTGCGCGTCATGCGCAACGGCATGCTGGAGCGGCGCGGCATACCGGACCTGAAACCGATCGAATTCGAATACCACCATACGATCCCCGACGGCCGGGTGCATTTCCTGATGGCCGAAGTGCCATTGATCGATGACGAGATCCGCCTCGGATGGGGCGCCACCCAGGAGGCGGCGGGCCGCCTGCAGGAACTGGGCTTCACCGCCGTCGAGGCCCAGGTTGCGGGCTCGCGCCGCCGCCGGACCTGGGTGCGCATCGAGGATGAAGCCGCGCTGGCCGAGGCGGGAGTGCAATACCAGCGCTGGGAGACCGTGTGCGGCGCCGATATCGAAGTCGAGATGCTGCGCAATTGCCAGATGTTCGTCGGCGTCAATGAGGTGATCCGCTTCACGCGCTGGGCCGAACGGCGCTATCCGGAGCTGGGCAAGGAGGTCAACAAGACGTTGACCCTGCCGCGCCTGACGGAAGTGGTGCAGCGCCTGACGCGGGAGGGCGTCTCCCTGCGCAACGCGCGGCTGCTGCTGGAAACCACGCTGGATTGGGCGCCCAAGGAACGCGATCCGGACGTGATTGCGGACTATGTGCGGCTGGCCCTGAAGCGGCAATTGTGCTTTGAAGTGGCGCGCAATGGCCTGATCGAGGTGATCCTGCTGTCGCCGGAACTGGAAGACCTGCTGCGCAACGCCATGCGCCAGACCAGCCAGGGCAGCTACCTCGATATCGACCCGGAGACCGAACAGATGATCCTTGACCGCCTGGGCGAGCTGTCGCACAGCGTCAGTTCACCGGTGGCGCCGCCGGTGCTGGTGACGGCAGCGGACATCCGGCGCTCGGTGCGCAAGCTGATCGAAGAGGAATTCTTCTCGGTGCCGGTATTCGCCTTCTCCGAACTGACCCAGCACCTGAGAATCCAGCCGGTCGGCATGATCGAAGCTTAGGCGGCGGAACCGGCCGCCTGGACTTGCCACTCATTGTGAACACTGTGGAGGTGAAGATATGGGCGAACAAACCGGGCACGAACTGCGGATCCTGAGCGGCCTGCATCGCGGCGCCAGCCTGCCGCTGGGCGGTGAACGCTATGTGATCGGCGCCAGCGACGATGCCGACGTGGTCCTGCTCGATCCGGGCATGGAAAGCCGGCACGCGACACTGCGCCATGATGGCGAACGCTGGTTGCTGGCGCCACTGGAGGGAAGCGTGCGCAGCCCAAACTCGGACGCCGAACTGGAGGAATACGTCCTGGCTCCTGGCGGCAGCGCACGCATCGGCGCGGTCTGGGTCAATGTGTCCGACGCCACGGCGCCATGGACCGAGCCGCCGGCGGCGCTGTCGGGCAGCGTCGCCGGTGCTGCAGGCGAGGCGGGTGCGGAGCCGGCGTCGCTGGAGCCGCAGCCGCCGGCGCGCAAAGCCGCGAAACGGCGCAGCCGCGCCATGTGGGTGCCGCTGGCCGCAGGCACGGTGCTGGCCGGTGCCGCCTCGCTGGCATTCAGCGCCAGGTCGGCTCCGGCGCCGGCCCTGGCGCCGGCGTCCCCGCCGCTGGCCGTCGTGCCGCCGGCACGCGCGCAGACACCGGCGGCCCTGGCCCAGGCCTTCCGCAAGCGCCTGGCCGACGTGGACATGCTGCG
>JBCNOX010000179.1:0-9037 GCA_039593645.1 Pseudoduganella sp. | reverse complement strand
GATCCGTGACCTGGAAACGGCGGACATTGCGATCAAGGCGGCACAGACCGGCCACATGGTGTTCTCCACCCTGCACACCAATGACGCGCCGTCGACCCTGACGCGCTTGATGAACATGGGCGTTGCGCCCTTCAATATTGCCTCCTCGGTCATCCTGATCACGGCACAGCGCCTGGCGCGCCGGCTCTGCACCTGCAAGAAGCCGATCGATATCGCCCCGGAACTGCTGCTGAAAGCAGGCTTCAAGGAAGAAGACCTGGATGGCACCTGGAAACCTTACGGCCCGGTGGGCTGTGAGCGCTGCAACGGCTCGGGCTATAAAGGCCGGGTCGGTATCTACCAGATCATGCCGATCACGCCCGCGATCGAAGCATTGATCCTGGCACACGGCAACTCGATGCAGATCGCGGCACAATCGGAAGCAGAAGGCGTCAAGTCCCTGCGCCAATCGGGCCTGGTCAAAGTCAAAAACGGACTGACCAGCCTGGAAGAAGTGCTGGGCTGCACCAACGAATAGGAACTTAGGATATGGCTACTGCGGGCACCGCAAAAGAACAAGTCTTCACCTGGGAAGGCAAGGATAAGACCGGCAAGACCGTGCGCGGCGAAATGCGCGCCGGTGGCGAGGCGGTGGTCAACGTGACCCTGCGCCGCCAGGGCATCATGGCCACCAAGATCAAGAAAAAGGTCTACCGGTCGGGCAAGAAAGTCACCGAAAAGGACTTGACCCTGTTTACGCGCCAGCTGGCGACCATGATGAAGGCCGGCGTACCGCTGCTGCAGGCTTTCGACATCGTCGGCAAGGGCCACACCAATCCCTCGGTTTCCAAGCTGGTCTTGGACCTGCGCGCCGATATCGAGACCGGTACCAGCCTGAACATGGCGTTCCGCAAATACCCGCTGTATTTCGACCCGCTGTTCTGCAACCTGGTGGCGGCCGGCGAACAGGCAGGTATCCTGGAAGACCTGCTGACCCGCCTCGCGATCTACAAGGAAAAGACGCTGGCCATCAAGGCCAAGATCAAATCCGCGCTGACCTATCCGATCGCCGTGCTGGCGGTGGCGTTCATCGTCACCTCCGTGATCATGATCTGGGTGGTACCGGCCTTCAAGGAGGTGTTCAGCAGCTTTGGCGCCGACTTGCCGGCGCCAACCCTGATCGTGATGAATATCTCGGAAATCTTCGTCCAGTACTGGTACCTGATATTCGGCGGCCTGTTTGCCGGACTGTATTTCTTCTTCCAGACCTGGCGCCGGTCGGAAAAAATGCAGGCTTCGATGGACCGGCTGCTGCTGAGGATTCCGGTGTTCGGCGACGTGATCCGCAAAGCCACCGTAGCGCGCTGGACGCGCACCCTGTCCACCATGTTCGCCGCCGGCGTGCCGCTGGTGGAATCGCTGGACTCGGTGGGCGGCGCATCGGGCAACCACGTTTACATGGAAGCGACGAAGAAAATCCAGACCGAAGTCAGTACCGGCACCAGCCTGACCGTGGCCATGCAGAACGCGGACGTGTTCCCGAGCATGGTGACGCAGATGGTGGCCATTGGCGAGGAATCCGGCGCGCTCGATTCGATGCTCGGCAAGGTGGCCGACTTCTACGAAGAAGAAGTCGATGAGGCGGTGGCCCAACTTTCGAGCCTGATGGAACCGATGATCATGGTGATCCTGGGCGTGGTGATCGGCGGCCTGGTAGTCGCAATGTACCTGCCAATCTTCAAACTCGGTTCGGTGGTGTAATCAGCATGCAAGACGTATTCATGCTGTTCTCGCCGCCGGCAACGCTGGCCGCCGCCGTGGTGGCCGGCATCCTTGGCCTGCTGGTTGGCAGTTTCCTCAACGTGGTGATCCACCGCGTACCGATCATGATGCAGCGCGAATTCGACAACGCATGCGCTTGCGAGCGCAACGAGCCAGAGCCGCATGCGGAGCGCTACAACCTGGTGGTGCCGCGTTCGGCCTGCCCGCACTGCGGCCACCAGATCACGGCGCTGGAAAACATCCCGGTCATCAGCTGGCTGGTGCTGCGCGGCAAATGCAGCGCCTGCAAGGCGCCAATTTCGGCGCGCTATCCGGCGATCGAACTCCTGAGCGGCCTGCTGTCGGCCGCCCTGGTGTGGCACTTCGGCTCCGGCTGGGCCGGCATGGCCACCCTGGTGTTCGGCTGGCTGCTGATCGCGATGACCTTCATCGACTTCGATACCCAGTTGCTGCCGGACGACCTGACCTTCCCGCTGTTGTGGCTGGGCCTGCTGGTCAACGTAAAGGGCCTGTTCGTGCCGCTGCAAGACGCGGTGCTGGGCGCAGCGGCCGGCTACATGGTGCTGTGGACCGTGTACTGGATATTCAAGCTGGTGCGCGGCAAGGAAGGCATGGGCTACGGCGACTTCAAGCTGCTGGCGGCACTGGGCGCCTGGATGGGCTGGCAGATGCTGCCGGCGATTATCCTGCTGTCCTCGGTGGTCGGCGCAGTGGTTGGCATCGGCATCATCGTCGCTTCGCGCATGGGCTTCGACCACAAGATCCCGTTCGGCCCTTACCTGGCCGGCGCCGGCCTGGTGGCCCTGTTCTGCGGCCAGCAAATCAGCGCCATGCTGTACGGAGCCCCGCACTGACATGACAGCCCGCTTCGTGGTCGGCCTGACAGGTGGCATAGGCAGCGGTAAAAGCCTGGTCGCCAATATGTTTGCCGACCGCGGCGCCAGCATCGTCGACACCGACCAGATTGCCCATGCCCTGACCGGGCCCAAGGGCGCCGCCATGGCCGACATCCTGGCCGAATTCGGCCCCCACATGGCCGACAGCCACGGCGCCATGGACCGCGCCAAGATGCGCGAACTGGTCTTCCGCGAACCGGCCGCCAAGCGCCGGCTGGAAGCCATCCTCCACCCCATGATCCGCGACGCCACCCTGGCGGCCGCCGCCGACGCCACCGGCGACTACGTCATGCTGGCAATCCCCCTGCTGGTCGAATCCGGCGCCTGGAAGCAGCGCGTCAACCGCGTGCTGGTGATCGACTGCCCGGAAGAAATCCAGGTGGCGCGCGTGATGGCGCGCAACGGCCTGGCCGAAGACCAGGTGCGGGCCATTATGGCGACCCAGGTGCCGCGCTCGGTGCGGCTGGCGGCGGCCGATGATGTCATCGACAATGGCGGCCGGATCGAAGCTTTAACCCCGCAAGTAGACCGTTTGCATGGTTTTTATCAGCAATATTTGTAATTTTGCTTCGCATAGTTCAGAATCACGAGATTATTAATAGGTCTTCCACACGAGGGATGCTTTGATCGTTTACGAATATCCTTTCAATGAGCGCATCCGCACCCTGTTGCGCCTGGAGGATCTTTACGAGAAATTCAAGTTCTTCGTGCATCAGGAACACCCGATGCAGCATCATGTCGCACTGGCCACCATCTTCGACATGCTCGAAGTCGCCGGCCGCGCCGACCTCAAGTCCGACCTGCTGCAGGAACTCGAGCGCCAGCGCCAGAGCCTGCTGGGCTACCGCTCCAACCCGAATGTCCAGGCCGAGATGCTGGACGCCATCCTGGCCGAACTCGATAGCGTTTCAAGCGCCCTGGTCGCCTCGCAAGGCAAGACCGGCCAGAACGTGCGCGACAATGAATGGCTGATGAGCATTCGCGGCCGCACCATCATCCCGGGCGGCGCCTGCGAGTTCGACCTGCCCTCCTATTACGCCTGGCAAAAGCAGCCGGCCGAGAAGCGCTTCAACGATATCGTCACCTGGTTCAATCCGCTGGCGCCGCTGTTTGACGCACTGGCCCTGGTGCTGCGCCTGCTGCGCGACTCGGGCGCACCGGTGAAGATGATCGCCAATGCCGGCAGTTACCAGCAGATGCTGCAAGGCAAGGTTTACCAGATGCTGCGGCTGTCGGTCGACGAAGCACTGGGAGCGATTCCCGAGATTTCGGCCAACAAATACATGCTGTGGGTGCGCTTTACTTCCCAGGGCGGGGACCTGAAACCCAAGCCGCTGGAAGAAGATGTACCATTCGAGCTCACCCTCTGTAATTTCTAAGCACCATGCCTACTGTCGTTGAATGCCCCACCTGCCATGCCAAGGTAGAGTGGACGGAAGCCAATAAATACCGCCCTTTCTGCAGCGAGCGCTGCAAGATGATCGACCTTGGCGCCTGGGCCGAGGAAAAATACACCATCCCTGGCTCCGCCCCCACCGATTCCCTGGACGAAGACAAGCAATAAGAAAGTCGGGGTCAGCTCCGGCAATCGGACATTTTGCAAAGCAAAATGTCCGATTGCCGGAGCTGACCCCGACTTTTAATAACGTACTTTGTCGAGCCACTCCAGCAAGGGGATGGTGGCTGGCAGCAAAGGCTCCACACCTACCGTGCCTTGCCAGGCGAAGGCCTGGCCTTCCAGGCTTTGCGGTTCGCCGGTCCATTCGCGGCTGATGAAGAAGTGCAGCCGCACATGGGCGTGCGGGTAGACGTGCTCGACGCCGCACCATTCTTCCGCGCTCTGGATGTGGATGCCCAGCTCTTCGACGAATTCGCGCTTGAGCGCTTCGAGGATGGTTTCGCCCGGGTCGACTTTCCCGCCCGGGAATTCCCAGTAGCCGGCGTACGGCTTGCCTTGCGGGCGCTGGCCCAGCAGGACGTCGCCGTTCGGCTGCATCAGTATGCCGACTGCGACATCGATCGGGCGTTGCTGCGTGCCGCTCATTTCAGCCTCCCGGCGTAATCGCGCGCAAACTGCCAGGCCACGCGGCCGGAACGCGAACCGCGCTGCAGCGCCCATTGCAGCGCTTCGGTGCGGGCATCGGCGATCTGCGGCACGGTGCAGCCGAATGCCGCCAGCCAGTGCGCCACGATGCCAAGGTAGTCGTCCTGCTTGAACGGGTAGAACGACAGCCAGAGGCCGAAGCGCTCGGATAGCGAAATCTTTTCTTCCACCGTTTCGCCCGGATGCAGGTCGCCGTCCTCGTCATGCTTGTAGGTGGCGTTGTCCGACATGCGCTCGGGCATCAGGTGGCGGCGGTTGGAGGTGGCGTAGATCAGCACATTGTCAATGACTGCCGACACCGAGCCATCCAGCGCTACTTTCAGCGCCTTGTAGCCGCTCTCCCCTTCTTCAAACGACAGGTCGTCGCAGAACACCACGAAGCGCTCGGGCCGGCCGGCCACCAAGTCCATGATGTCGGGCAGGTCGTGCAGATCAGCTTTGTCGACTTCGATCAGGCGCAGGCCTTGCGGTGCGAACGCCGCCAGGCAAGCCTTGATCAGGGACGACTTGCCGGTGCCGCGGGCGCCGGTCAGCAGCACGTTATTGGCTGGCTTGCCTTCCACGAACTGGCGCGTGTTCTGCTCGATCTGCGCCTTCTGGCGGCCGATGTGCTGCAAATCGTCAAAGGCGATCTGCGCGGGACGCGGCACCGGCTGCAGAAAGCCGGTGTGCCCCCGCTTGCGCCAGCGGAAAGCGGTGGAAGCCAGCCAGTCCGGCGCGACGGCCGCCGGCGGCACAATGGCTTCCACGCGCGCCAGCAAAGCCTCGGCGCGCTTGAGGAATTGGTCGAGTTGGTTCGACATCCGCTCAGGAACGGTAGTCGGCGTTGATCGACACGTAGTCGTGCGACAGGTCGCAGGTGTAGACGGTGGAGGAAGCGGTGCCGCGCGCCAGTTTCACGCGCACGGTGATTTCGCTTTGCTTCATCACGCGCTGGCCGTCTTCTTCCTTGTAGTCCGGGTTGCGGCCGCCGTTCTTGGCCACCCACACATCGTCCAGGTAGAGGTTGATCTTGCTGACGTCCAGGTCGTCCACGCCGGCGTAGCCGATCGCGGCGAGAATGCGGCCCAGGTTAGGGTCGGAAGCGAAGAAGGCGGTCTTCACCAGCGGCGAGTGGCCGATCGAGTAGGCGATCTTGCGGCACTCGTCGGTGTCCTTGCCGTCTTCCACGGTGATGGTCATGAACTTGGTCGCGCCTTCGCCGTCGCGCACGATGGCTTGCGCCAGGAACACCGACAGCTCGGTGACAGCGGCAGCCAGTGCCTTGTACTCAGGCGAGTCGACGGAATCGACCACCAGGGTGCCGGCGCCGGTGGCAACCAGCATGAAGGAATCGTTGGTCGACGTGTCGCCGTCGATAGTGATGCAGTTGAAGGACTTGTCGGCCGCTTCCTTGACCAGCACGTCCAGCACCGGCTGCGATACCTTGGCGTCGAATGCCAGGTAGCCCAGCATGGTGGCCATGTTCGGCTTGATCATGCCGGCGCCTTTCGAGATGCCGGTCATGGTGACCTTGTGGCCGGCGACATCGACGGTGCGCGAGCCTGCCTTAGGCTGGGTGTCGGTGGTCATGATCGCTTCGGCGGCGTTGAACCAGTTGTCCAGCTTAAGGTTCTGCACGGCTTTCGGCAGGCCTGCCACGATCTTTTCGACCGGCAGCGGCTCCAGGATCACGCCGGTGGAGAACGGCAGGATCTGCTGCGCGTCGCAACCCAGCTCCTTGGCCAGTGCGGCGCAGGTGGCGCGCGCGTTTGCCAGGCCGGATTCGCCGGTGCCGGCGTTGGCGTTGCCGGTGTTGATCATCAATGCGCGGATCGGCTTGCCGCCAGCTTTCACGGCCGCCAGGTTTTCCTTCGAAATCTGCACCGGTGCGGCGCAGAAGCGGTTCAGCGTGAACACGCCGGACACCGTGGCGCCGTCGGCCAGCTTCAGGACCAGCACGTCCTTGCGGCCCGGCTTCTTGATACCGGCTTCGGCATAGCCAAGCTCGATACCGGCAACCGGCTTCAGGTCGGCGGCGACAGGGATAGGGGAATTGACGGCCATGGTTTTCTTCTCAATCTTGGTAGGGAACGAAGTCGTTATTTTAAACGCACGCGCATTCCGGTGCGCAGTGCAATAACGCCAATCAAAGAACGCAAAAATCCCACACTTTGTAGAAGCTGCTCTCTATTTGTGCAGGATTCGATTCAATTCAGTTCAATTTTCGTTTATCATGAGCAACTGTCATAAATAAAATGACATGACTTTGGTGCATTGCACTATCAATAAAATAACACTCGATCGGATCACTTTCATGAAGAAACAGCTTCTCGCCGCCGCTATGCTGGCTGCTACCGGCATGATGGCTCAGGCCGGCACCCTGGGCGACGGCAACCTGAGTATCAGTGGCTTTGGTACCCTGGGCGTGGCCAAGACCAACTCCGATGACGCAAAATTCGCACGCTACAACCAGGCGGCGGGCACTGGCGATTCGCCGCGCATCGGCCTGGACAGCAACCTCGGCCTGCAAGCCACCTACACCTTCAACGAGAGCCTGTCTGGCACCGTGCAGGTACTGACCCGCAAGAACACCAGCCAGCAGTTCACCACCGACCTGACCTGGGGCTTCCTGAAATACAAACTGAACGACGAGACCAATGTGCGCCTGGGCCGCGTAGTGCTGCCGGCCTTCCTGATCTCCGACTACCAGAACGTTGGCTACGCCAACACCATGATGCGCCCGCCGATCGAAATGTACGGCCAGGCTCCCATCGAAAACATGGACGGCGCCGACGTCAACTGGCAGCACGCCTTCGGCGACACCAACGTGACCGTGCAAGGCTTCGGCGGTGTGAGCCGCGGCAAGCTGTACATCCCGACCGGCGGCGGTTCCATCGCCAAGCACCAGTCGCCGGTGTTCGGCGCCGCCGTGACTGCCGAATACGGCCCGTTCACCGCCCGCCTGGCGCATGCCCGCGCCAAGATCGAAGTCAACAACCTGGCCCCGATCAATGCCCTGACCGACGGCCTGGCCGCGACCAAGGTGCCTGCCGCGGTCCAGCTCGCCGACGACCTGACCCTGAAGGGCGGCAAGAAGATGAGCTTCACCGAAATCGGCCTGACGATGGACTGGAAGAACATCGTGCTGCAAGCCGAATACGCCCAGCGCCGCGCCCACGAGCCGGTCTACATCCCGGAAACCAATTCGGCTTACATCATGGCCGGCTACCGCCTGGGCAAAGTGCTGCCTTACTACGCCCACGCCTACTACAAGGGCCACGGCTCCTCCGTGACCGTGCCGACCGTGCCTGCCGCCCACCCGCTGGCAGCAACCTTCGGCGCCGTGCGCGGCCTGCTGGTATCGCCTGAGCAGAAATCCGACCTGGTCGGCATGCGCTGGGACTTCGCCAAGTCGCTGGCGCTGAAAGTGCAGATCGACCACGTCAAGCCACAGAAGAAAGGCGGCTCCCTGATCCTGCCTTCCGGCGTGATGACCTACAACAAGAGCGTGAACGTCTATGCCGCCGGCATCGACTTCGTCTTCTAAGGAGCTATGGCCATGAAAAACATCCTGACCGCCCTCCTCGCTTCGGCCCTGGCTGCCGCAGCCCTGCCGGCATCGGCCGAGATCGTCGTGATCGTCAACAAGGACAATCCGGCATCGCGCATGTTCTCGGAACAGGCGTCCCAGTTCTTCCTCGGCAAATCGGCCATGTTCACCCCGGTGGACCAGGCTGAAGGCTCCAAGATCCGCGCCGACTTCTACCAGAAGGTGGCCGACAAGGACCCAGCCCAGGTGAAGGCCATTTGGTCCAAGCTGGTGTTTACCGGCAAGGCCACCCCACCGAAGGAACTCAAATCCAACGCCGAAGTGAAGAAGGCTGTGGCGGACGATCCGAAAGCCATCGGCTACATCGACAAATCGGCTGTCGACGACAGCGTCAAGGTGATCCTGACCCTGCCATAAGGCGAGCACTTTTACTGCGCCCGCTACGCGCCAACGCCGCCCCGCAACAGCCGGGCGGCGTTTTTTTTAAATTTCGGCAACTTTCACTTATGAAGGGATACAATGGCGCGATAATCAAAAATTAACAAAGCTGGGGAGCATAACTTGAAGCTTTCGCTGCGCGCGAAGTTCCTGCTGCTGAGCGCTTTTGTCCAAGCCGTCGTGGTGGCCCTGTTGATCGGCAACAGCCTGCGCCTGATGACCAATGCCGTCAGCCGCAATGCCGACCGGGTCGCCCACGAATACGCCGTCAACCTCAATCTCACCCTGACGCCCTACGCCAGCAGC
>JBCNOX010000178.1:0-9039 GCA_039593645.1 Pseudoduganella sp. | reverse complement strand
GCCGATGGTGGCCGCGGAAAAAATGGAACATGGCTTCCTCCTGAATAGTTAAGATATATCGTGACAAGACATATCTTAACTCATTTTTTGCAAAATGCAAGAAGCCCAGAATGTTAAATCCCGCATGGAAGCCAACCGGCATGCGCCACACAATGGCCTCACTTGGAGGAGGTGGAATGGACAAGCATAAAAAGCACGGAGCATTGCCGGGACGCCTGGTCATGCTCGGATTCGGCAGCATCGGCCAGGCGGTAGTGCCGCTGCTGTTCCGCCACTTTGAACTGGAACCGTCGCAGGTGACGGTGGTGTCGCGCGGGCCCGACAAGAATGGCATAGCCGAGGAATACGGCATCAACTACCAGGCCACGCCGCTGCAGGAAGGAAACTTCGAAAGCATCCTCGATCCCCTGCTGCAAAAAGGCAACTTCCTGCTCAACCTCTCGGTCGATGTATCAAGCCTGGACCTGATCCGCTATTGCTGGCGGCGCGGCGTCCTTTACCTCGACACCTGTACCGAGCCGTGGAAGGGCTTTTACGATGACGAAGAACTGTCGCTGTCGCAGCGTTCGAACTACGCGCTGCGCGAGGCAGTGCTGGCATTCCGACTCGACAAACGCCACGGCGCAACCGCCGTCGTCACGCAGGGAGCCAATCCGGGGCTGGCATCAGTGCTGGTGAAGCAGGCGCTGATGAATCTGGCGCGCGACCAGCAACTCGAAGTAGAGCGCCCGGCCTGCTATGAAGACTGGGCCAAGCTGGCGCAAAAGCTGCAAATCAAGGTAATCCACATCGCCGAACGCGACACGCAAATCTCCAGCCGTCGCAAGGCGCGCGGCGAATTCGTCAACACCTGGTCGGTGGATGGCTTTATCAGCGAGGGTTTGCAGCCGGCGGAACTGGGCTGGGGCAGCCACGAGAAGCATTGGCCGGACGATGCGGCCCGCCACGGTTACGGCAGCGACGCCGCGATTTATCTCAAGCGGCCCGGCATTGCCACGCGCGTACGAAGTTGGACGCCGCTGGAAGGCCCCTACCACGGCTTCCTCGTCACGCACGCCGAATCGATCTCGATTGCCGACCACTTGACGCTGCGCGAGAACAATGAGGTGGTGTACCGCCCCACCGTGCACTACGCCTACCACCCTTGCGACGACGCCGTACTGTCGCTGCACGAAGTCGCCGGCAAGAACTGGAAACAGCAGAACGAGCAGCGCATCATCGGCAAGGAAATCGAGAGCGGGATCGACGAACTGGGCGTGCTCCTGATGGGCAATGAAAAAGGCGCTTACTGGTTCGGCTCGCGCCTGAGCATCGAACAGGCGCGCGAGTTGGCGCCGCATAATTCAGCGACATCGCTGCAGGTGGTGGCCGGCATCCTCGGCGGCATGGCGTGGGCGCTGCGCAATCCCGATTGCGGCGTGGTGGAGCCGGACGATATCGACGACCAGCTTGTCATGGAAATTGCGGCGCCCTACCTGGGCGAGCTGGTTGGCGTATATGGCGACTGGACGCCGCTCAAGGAACGCAGCGGCCTGTTCGACGAGCCGGCCGACCAGGACGATCCCTGGCAATTCCTGAACTTCCGCGTCACATGATATGGGCACGCTGCTGCGCAAAGAGCTGAGCGTTATAGAGAACTCATACTATGAGGCCAGCGTGCAGCGCGCAGCCGCCCTGCCACCGCTGGCTGGCAGCACCAGTGCCGACGTTTGCGTGGTGGGCGGCGGCCTGGCAGGACTGTCCGCCGCACTGGAACTGGCCGAACGCGGCTATTCCGTGGTGTTGCTGGAAGCCCAGCGCCTGGGCTGGGGCGCCTCAGGCCGCAACGGCGGGCAGGTCCTGCCTGGCTTCGGCAATGACGGCGAATGCGCCATCGAACGCCAGCTGCCGCGCGAAGACGCGCGGCGCGCCTGGGACGCCTCGGTGGCCGGCGTGCAGCTGCTGCGCAAACGCATCGACAAGTACAGCATCGATTGCGACTACCAGCCGGGCGCGCTGAGCCTCGCCGTCAAGCCCAGCAAGATGCGTGCGCTCGAGGCGTGGGGACGGCATGTGGAAAAGGCTTACGGTTATCCACTGCACTGGATCTCGCCGCATGAAATCGGCCGCTGGATCGACAGCCCGCGCTTTCATGCCGGCGTAGCGGATATGGGCGGCGGCCACGTGCACCCGCTCAAATACACGCTTGGCCTCGGGCGCGCCGCGATGGCGGCCGGGGTACGCGTGTTCGAGGATTCCCCCGTATTCCTGCTCGAGCGCGGCGCCACGCCGCTGGTGCACACGGCACAAGGGCAGGTGGCCGCGCGCTTCGTGGTGCTGGCGGCGAACGTCTACCTCGCCGAGTACGGCAACCTGGTGCCGCAGGTCAGCGCGCGCATCATGCCGGTCGGGACGTATATTGTCGCCACCGAGGCGCTCAGCAAGGAGCTCGCGGACAGCCTGCTGCCGCGCCGCAGCGCGGTCTCGGACACCAATTTCGTGCTCGACTATTTCCGCCTCAGCGCCGACCATCGCCTGCTGTTCGGCGCCGGCGACAGCTACAGCGGCAAGACGCCGGCCAACCTGGTCGAGCGCATCCGGCGCCGCATGGTGGCCGTGTTTCCCCAACTGGCGGACGTGGGGATCGAATACGCCTGGGGCGGCTTCATCGACATCAGCATGAACCGCGCGCCGGACCTCGGGCGGATCGGCCACAACATCTATTACATGCAGGGCTTCTCAGGCCACGGCCTGGCCTTCACCGGCATGGCTGGCTTGCTGGTGGCGGAGGCGATTGCCGGACAGGCGGAGCGCTTCGACATCTTCGCGCGCGTCAAGCATGCCCCCTTCCCCGGCGGCACGCTGTTGCGTACGCCGGCGCTGGTATTGGGCATGCTGTACTACCAGATGAGGGACCTGTTTTGAAAGTCGGGGTCAGCTCCGGCAATCGGACATCCGCGCAGCGCGAATGTCCGATTGCCGGAGCTGACCCCGACTTTTAATCAGTTATCCAGGTGGGAGATTTGCAGGCGGCGGCTTTCCTGCACCACCCCGTTGGCCTTGTGCTCGAGCACCAGCTCGGCGTTCTGCTCGTCCAGCGAGATGCCCACCGACAGGATGTCGATCAGCAGCAGTTGCAGGATGCGCGAAATCATCGACAGGAAGGCGCTGCTGTCTTCCGTGTGGTCGACCGCCAGGCAGACCGTGGCCTTCTTGGCCAGCGGCGACTGGCTGCTGGTAATCGCGATGACGTCGGCGCCGGCATTGCGCGCCGACTCCACGGCTTCCAGCAGCTCCGGCAGCTTGCCGGAATTGGAGATCGCGATCACCACGTCGCCCGGCTTCAGCAGCTCGGAGGCCAGTTTGAACAGGTGCGAGTCGCCATAGGCGGCCGTCGGGATGCGGAAGCGGAAGAACTTATGCTGGCCATCCAGCGCCACCACGCGCGAATTGCCCATGGCGTAGAACTCGACCTTCTTGGCCTTGGACAGCAGCTCGATAGCGCGGTCCAGCGAATGCACATCCATCTGGTCGCGGAATTTCAGGATCGCCGAGACGGTATTGTCGATCACCTTGGCGCTCAGGTCGTGCGTGCTGTCGGACACGCGCACCTGGCTGTGGCGCACAGGAATGGCGCCGGTCAGGCTGGATGCGAACTTCAGCTTGAAGTCGGCCAGGCCCTGGAAGCCGAGCGAGCGGCAGAAACGGATCACGGTCGGCTGCGAAACTTCCGCCAGGCGCGCGATATCGGCAATCGGCTCGTTCAGCACCAGGCGCGGTTGCTCGATCACCAGTTGCGCGACGCGCTGTTCTGCCGGGGTCAGCTCGGACTTGAGCGACTGCACGCGCTCCATCAGCGTGTTGGCGCCGGTTCGGCCGCGCAGGTGTTCGGACAGGATCGATGCGACACCGTAGAACGCCGGGTTTGGCGTGGTGATCACGTAAGTCGGGATTTCGGCCAGGTAGGACGAGAAGCGCCCCTTGGCTTCAAAGCGGCTGCGGAATGGGGACTCCTTGAACCACTCGCCCATGCGCGGCACGATGCCGCCGCCGATGAAAATGCCGCCGAACGAACCCAGCGTCACCGCCAGGTTGGCCGCGGCGCCGCCCAGCATGGCGCAGAAGCATTCCAGCACTTCGATGCACAGCGCGTTGTTGTCCTTCAACGCGCCGGCAATGATCTGCTGCGAGGTCAGGTCGCGCACACTGAGGCCGTTGCGGCGCGCCAGGGCGCGGTAGATGATCTCCATGCCGGGACCGGAAATCAGGCGTTCGTTCGACACGTGCGGCCAGGTCTGCCAGGCGTATTGCAGGATCGCGTATTCGCGTTCGTCGGCCGGTGCAAAGTTGGTGTGACCGCCTTCGGAACCAAGCGTCACAAAACCGTCGGTGGTCGGGATCACGCCGGAGCAGCCCAGGCCAGTGCCGGGACCGAGCACGCCGATCACCGAATTCTGCGCCTGCGAGCCGCCGCCGACCTGCATCAGGTCTTCCGCCTTGAAGCCGGGGATGGCCATCGCCAGCGCGGTGAAGTCGTTCACCACCAGCAGGGTATGCAGGCCCAGTTCGCGCCGCACTTCATCGGTGGAGAACTGCCAATCGCGGTTGGTCATGCGAATGTAGTCGCCATGCACCGGGTTGGCCAGCGCCAGCGCGCCATGATTGAGGCTGATGTCTCCATGATCCGCCAGGTAGCTGCGCAGCAGCGGGACGATGCCGGTGAAGTCGTCGCATTGCAGCACGCGCACGGCCTGGAACTCGCCGGGGCCAGTTTGCAGCGCAAGGCGCGCGTGGGTGGCGCCGATGTCAGCCAGCAGGCGGGGGCCGTCCGCAAAAGCGGATCGGTTAGCTTTTGGGTCTGCCTCTATCTGTTTCATTGTCTTTTAAGTATTAGATAACGCCTTAAAGGCGGGAGGATACCCGAAAAACAAGGCCCCGTGCGCAGACGGGGCCTCTTATATTTATCCTGCGTAGCCGAACCAGGCGCCGTAGCCTGGCAGTTGGACCTCGCCGTCCACCACCTCGCCCGGCAGGCCAGGCTGCTCCAGCTTCTGCGCCCCTTTGGCTGCGGGCAGCGCGAAATTGACCGGCGCCGCGCCCAGGTTGAACAGCGCAATCACGCTGCGCTCCCCTTCCAGGTCGCGCCGCAGGGCCAGTACCGGCTCCGGTGCGTCGTAGAACACGATGTCGCCGCGCGTCAGCTGCGGCATGGTCTTGCGCCAGGCGATCATGCGGCGCGCGAAGTTCAGCGGCGAGTTCGGATCTTCTTCCTGCACCGACGCGGCGATGGCCTTGTGCTCTTCGGCCACCGGCAGCCACGGCGTGCCGGAAGTGAAGCCGCCGTGCACAGCCGTGGTCCAGGCAATCGGAGTGCGGCAGCCGTCGCGGCCCTTGAATTCAGGCCAGAAGGTCTTGCCGTACGGGTCCTGGATCAGTTCATACGGCACGTCGGCCTCGCTGAAGGCCAGTTCGTCGCCCTGGTACAGGCAAGGCGTGCCTTTCAGCGACAGCTGCATGGCCAGCACCAGTTTGGCGAATGCCGCCTGGTTGCTCATGCCTTTCCAGCGCGTGACTACGCGCGCCGCGTCGTGGTTGCCGACTGACCAGGAGGGCTGGCCTTCCTTGACGCGCGCCTTGAAGTCTTCCACCTGCTTGCGGATATGGCCTGCGCTGTTGTCGGCGGTCAGCAGGTTGAAGCTGTAGGCCATGTGCAGCTTGTTGCCACCGGCCATATATTCAGCCATCACGCCCAGCGAATCGTCGGCGCCTACTTCGCCGATGGCCACGGCGCCGTATTCGTCCAGCAGCTTGCGCACCTTTTCCAGGAAGGCGACGTTTTCCGGCTGCGTCTTGTCGTGGATGTGCGCCTGCATGCCGTAGGGGTTGGCGTCGCTCACCGTGGAGGTGTCGCGCACCAGGGCCGGCGGATTGCTGCGCAACTGGCGGTCGTGGAAGTGGAAGTTGCAGGCATCCATGCGCACGCCGTCGACGCCGCGTTCCAGCCAGAAGCGCAGCGCGTCGAGGTGGGCCTGCTGCACCTCCGGGTTGTGGAAGTTCAGGTCCGGCTGGCTGACCAGGAAGTTATGCAGGTAGTACTGCTTGCGGCGCGAATCCCATTGCCAGGACGAGCCGCCGAACACGGACAGCCAGTTGTTGGGCGGATTCCCGTCCGGCAGCGGATCGGCCCAGACGTACCAGTCGGATTTCGGATTATCGCGGGACGAGCGGCTCTCCTTGAACCATGGATGGTCTTCGGAGGTGTGCGACATGACCTGGTCGATCATGATTTTCAGCCCCAGGCTGTGCGCCTTGGTGATCATGCGGTCGAAGTCGGCCAGGCTGCCGAACATCGGGTCGACGTCGCAGTAATCGGCCACGTCGTAGCCGAAATCGCGCATCGGGGATTTGAAGAACGGCGAGATCCAGATGATGTCCACGCCCAGCTTGGCGATGTAGTCGAGGCGATCGGTGATGCCATTCAGGTCGCCGATGCCGTCACCATTGGTGTCCAGGTAACTGCGCGGATAAACCTGATAAATGATTGCTTCTTCCCACCAAGGTGTGTTCATATTTCCCGATCCCGATAAAAAACAATTATGTAGATAATATACATGATGAATGTGGGAAGTTCAAATACTATGATTCCTTAAAAATCAATGACTTAGTGTTTTGGATGTAGCCAAACTACATATAAGTGAAACCAGTAGTTGCCAACGCAGGTGGGTTCGCATAGCATCGCGCCCATTATTTGATTCGGGAGACCTCATGTCGACGCAAGAACTGGAACAGGGTAACGGGCCGATGCCCCGGCAAGTCCCGTACATCATCATCAACGAAGCCTGCGAACGCTTCAGTTTTTACGGCATGCGCAACATCCTGGTGCCATTCCTGATCAGCACCCTGCTGCTGTTCATCCCGTCCGAGCACCGCGCCAGCGAAGCGAAGCACGTGTTTCACACCTTTGTGATTGGCGTGTATTTCTTCCCGCTGCTGGGAGGCTGGCTGTCGGACCGCTACTTCGGCAAATACAACACGGTATTCTGGTTCTCGCTGATCTACTGCGCGGGACATGCCTGCCTCGCCCTCTTTGAGAGCAACCTGAATGGCTTCTACTTTGGCCTGTTCCTGATTGCGTTTGGTTCGGGCGGTATCAAGCCGCTGGTGGTTTCTTTCGTCGGCGACCAGTTCGACCAGACCAACAAGAAGAAGGCCAAGGTGGTGTTCGATGCCTTCTATTGGAGCATTAACTTCGGCTCCTTCTTTGCGTCGCTGCTGATGCCGATCTTCCTGAAAAGTTATGGCCCTTCCGTCGCATTCGGCATCCCGGGCCTCCTGATGTTCATCGCCACCCTGGTGTTCTGGTCGGGCCGCAAGAAGTATGTGCACGTGCCGCCATCGGAGCCTAGCCAGGATTCCTTCACGCGCGTCGCAAAGACTGCACTGATGTCGGCCGCCCCGGGCCAGTCCCGCCCAGGCCTGACCGTCGCGCTCATTGGCGTGGCGGCTGCGCTGGTTTCGCTGGCCATGACGCCTTCCTGGGGCTTTGTGATCGCGGCATGCACGGCACTGGTTCTGGCGATCGCTTTCGGCGGTATCGGAACTTCGATGCAGCTTGAGCGTGCACGCGGCAAGCATAGCGACGAAGCGGTCGATGGCGTGCGCGCCGTGCTGCGCATCTTCATCGTGTTTGCCATGGTGACGCCGTTCTGGTCCCTGTTCGACCAGAAGGCTTCGACCTGGATCGTGCAGGCCAACGACATGGTGCACCCGACCTATGAAATCCTGGGCTGGTCGTTCTCCTTCGTACCTGCACAGATGCAGGCACTGAACCCGTTGCTGGTGATGCTGCTGATCCCATTCAATAACATCGCGCTGTTCCCGCTGCTGCGCAAGCTGGGTATTGAGCCGACGCCGCTGCGCCGCATGGGCACAGGCATCCTCTTCTCCGCTCTGGCCTGGGTGGTGATCGGTACGCTGCAGGTGACGATGGATGCCGGCACGCCTGTATCGATGGCCTGGCAGATCCTGCCTTATGCACTGCTGACTTTCGGCGAAGTGATGGTGTCCGCTACCGGCCTCGAATTCGCGTACTCGCAAGCCCCTATCTCGATGAAGGGCGTCATCATGGCGCTGTGGTACCTCGCGATCACGGTCGGCAACCTGTGGGTGTTGATTGTCAACGCCGGCGTGAAGAACGATGCCGTGTCGGCCTATATCAAGACCACCGGCTTCTCGGTGATGGCGTTCCAGATGTACTTCTTCGCCGCCTTCGCGGCACTCGTGGCAGGCTGCTTCGCGCTGTACGCCATGCGCTACAAGATGGTGGACTTCTACCGCAAGGAACCGGAACCCCAGGTCTGCTACGGCACCACGCCGGAGCCGCAAAAGGCCTAAGCCATCCAGCCCGCTCCGGCGGGCTTTTTTGTTCCTATCGCTGCCGATCGACCGCGGCGAAAATCCGCACAAGGCGCGGCTGGAATTCCGGAATTCCGCCACCGTGCTTCCGGAACGCCCCGCTTGCCGGACGGCGCCCCCAATAGAATCAAGTACTTGCCACATTCCAATTTTCTGGCATGAAAGCTGCTATTGACTGGTCAAAACACCCCTTATCCAGGAGACCAGCATGACCAAGCTTAAACTCGCATCCCTCTTCGTGGCCGCAGCATTCGCTTCCGCCGCCAACGCCCAGGAAGTTGTCCGCCTCGGCAACCTGAAATTCGCGCACTACGGCGCCGTCTCGTATATCAAGGAAATCGCACCTAAGTGCGGCATCAAGGTCGAAGAGCATGTCTTCGCCAAGGGCCCTGACGTGATGCAGGCCATCCTGGCGGGCGAGCTCGATGTCGGCGCCACCGCGTCCGAAGCAGCCATCCAGGGCCGCGCCAATGGCGCCCCGATTTATGTTGTCGCCGGTTTCGCCAAAGGTGGCGCGCGCCTGGTCGCGCGCCCCGACAGCGGCATCAAGGCGATCAAGGATTTGAAAGGCAAGAAAGTCGGCGTGACCCGCGGCGGCATCCACGAAGTGCTGCTGGCGGCCGAACTGTCGCAAGCCGGCCTGAC
>JBCNOX010000177.1:0-9041 GCA_039593645.1 Pseudoduganella sp. | reverse complement strand
GGTTCGTCCGTGTCCCATATCTGCTCTTCGTCGTTCATGGCGAAGAAGAACAGCATGCCTTGCGAGGGCATATCGGGATCCACGCGTGGCAGCTCGGCGCAATCGATCTGCGCCAGGAAGTGCATCGGCGCCGCTTCGCCGTAACTCTCGCCAACCGGCCAATCCATCCCATCGGGCAATTGCGGCAGACCGCCTAGACGGCTGCGAACCCTGGGGAATGCCGCCGGCGGGTAGAAACGCTGCAGCACCAGGGCCGGGGTGCGGTGCTTGGCGAAGAAGGCTTCAAGCACGGCTTCAGCATGGTGGTCGCGCTGGTCGGCGAGGTACATTGAATCTGCCTGAGCATCCATTTCGGTGACGTCCTTTTGAGTCTGGATCGAGCGCCACAGGTATATCACCACCCGGCCTGCCTGTAGCGCCCGGCGATGATCCACTCACCAGCGCGCCAGATTGCTCCTTGGTTAGCGAAATGAGCCAGCGGCTGCGGGCCGTGCGTCCTGGCCAAGGGCCAGGTCAGCCACCCGGCAGGCCTTTGAAGAAGCGCCGCGACATAAACCGCATTTCCAGCATGCCGATTACGGCATCCGTGGGTCGCCGGCCCCTTCAGCCGTGCCGGCGCAGTCGGCATCGCGATTGCCGCCACGTCTGTCGCAATCGCCAAACACTTTGCCCCGCTACTGGGGAAGCGATGAAGAAGAAGGCCCACTCTTGAAAGGAGAGCGCGTAAATGAACGCTGATGATGTGAAGTCAATACCGATGATGGACCCGCTCGCCAACCAGCACACAGGTGGATCGAGTGCATCCAGACGCACCATCTACGTAGATCTTGATGGCGTAATGGCCGACTTCGACGCGGCATTTCCCGCCCTGTTTGGCCTGGACCATCGTGTGCTTGCCGACGATGAAATGTGGGGGCACATCAACAGCCACCCGTCATTCTTCCGCGACCTTCCGCCGATGCACGGTGCAGTGGAGTTCTTCCACAGCATCCACCACTTGAACCCGGTGATTCTCACGGCCTGCCCGAAATCGAACTATCAACTCGCTGCCATGCAGAAGCGGCAGTGGGTCCGCGAGCACCTGTCAGCAACCTGCCTGGTGTTGCCTGTGCTCGGCGGCAGGCACAAGCCTCTTTTCATGCACCAGCCAGGCGATGTTCTGATCGACGATTTCGAAGCGAACTGTGATGCCTGGACAGCGGCCGGAGGCGTGGCGATCAGGCACGCCGGCGATTGGACTGCGACGCGTCACGCGCTTTCCCAGATTGAAGATCTGTCAGGGGCAGCGCTGGCGAAGGGCTGATTCCCTCTCTTCCGACCACGTTGGCACTTCCATAGACAGGCCGAGGCGCTGGCCCCTCGGCCCAGGGCTGGCAACCTGCTGCGCAGCCCCGCCCTACTTCAACCGCTCCACCAACCGCTGCCCCACCTCCAGCGCCGACGCCGGGTTCTGCCCGGTAATCAGCTCGCGGTCCACCACCACATGCCCGGTCCACGGCGTGGTATTGCTGCTGAACTCCGCCCCCGCCCGCTGCAACGCGGTCTGCGGGTAGAACTTCATCTCACCGCCGCCCAACAGCGGCTTGGCCTGCTCTTCTTCCTGGTTGCTGATCACCGTCATCTGGTAGCCGCTGTAGATCCACTTCGGCGTAGCCGGCATCGCACCCGTTTCCAGCTTTGCCACGAAACCCGAAGCATCCGGCAGCGTGGACAGCAGCGCGATCGGCCCGTGGCAGACCAGCGCGGTGGTCTTGTTGCGCTGATGGAAGTCGGCCAGCAAGCGACCCAGCGCCGGGCTCTTCAGCAGGTCCTGCATCGGCGCGTGGCCACCGGGAATGTAGACCGCATCGAAACGCGCGTAGCCCTGCTGCTCAACGCGCGCCAGGCTGACCACCGGCGAGGCCGTCGGCGAGGTCAGCGCCAGCTTCTCCAGCAGCTCCTTGTGCAGCGTCAGCTGCGCAGCATCGTTGCCGAAGTACGCCGGCGTCACCGACGAGGCATCCAGCGTTGGCGCCCGCCCGTGCGGCGTAGCGAAGGTCACCTCGTGGCCCGCGTCCAGCAGCAGCTTCACCGGCTGCATCAGCTCGTTGAGATAGAAGCCGGTGGACAGCACCTTGCCGTCCTTCAGGTCCAGGTGGTTCTCGTCGGACAGCACCACCAGCACGTTGGCGGCCTGCGCGCCGCTGGCGGCCAGGGTCAGGGCCAGCGCTGCGGCCAGCCGGGTCATCAGGTTCATGGGGAGCTCCTATCGGGGAATGGCCGCCACTTTATTCATCGCCCCAGCGGCGATAAATTGGCCCCATCGCAAAACATCTGTTCCCCGGAGAGCCAAATGAGCCGCAAGTTCGACTACCTGGGCGATGTGGAGGTGTTCCTGGCGGTGGTCGAGCACGGCTCGTTCACGGCCGGCGCGGTGGCGCTGTCCACCACGCCCTCGGTGCTGAGCCGCGCCGTCACCCGGCTGGAAGCGCGGCTGGGTCGGCAGCTGCTGCAGCGGACCACCCGCCGCGTGGGCTTGACCGACGCCGGGCGGCTCTACCTGGAACAGGTACGCACCGCCTTCGGCCTGCTGGACGACGCCGAGCGCGACGTACTGGCCCAGGACGGTGCGCTGGCCGGCCGCGTGCGCCTGAGCGTGCCCACCACCTATGGCCACTATCGGCTGCCGCCCGTGCTGGCGCGCTTTGCGCAGCAGTACCCGCAGGTGCAGGTGGAACTGAACATCACCAACCGCAACGTGGACCTGGTGGCCGAAGGCTTCGACCTGGCCATCCGACTGGGCCAGCTGCCGGACAGCGGGCTGGTGGGGCGCAAGTTGGAAGATGCGCCTTTGGTGCTGGTGGCTTCGCCGGAGTACCTGCAACGCCGGGGGACGCCGCAGACGCTGGACGACCTGCAGCAGCACCTGTGCCTGCCGTTTGTGATGCCGCGCACCGGGCGGCTGGCCCCGTGGATCTTCCGCGACGACGGGCGCGATGTGGACTGGCTGCCGCGTTCGTGCATCGAGACCTCCGACGACGTGCTGGGCGTGGTGTCGCTGGCCGAACAGGGCATCGGCATCTGCCAGAGCTATGCGTTCATCGTGCGCGAGCGGTTGCTGCGTGGGCAGTTGGTGGAAGTGTTGCCGGAGCTGCGCGGGCGGTCGCGGCCGTTCTCGGTGATCTATGCACCGCATCGGCGGCAGTCGGCGGCGGCGCGGGCGATGATTGAGTTGCTGGTGGGGAATGCGGCTGAGGATCGCACTTGTTGAGGCCGCGAGGCGCGCTGGCGATGTCGGGTTTGAACCGCTTTTCGGGCTGTGCGGCTGATCGCGCGCCGCTACTTGGCGAGCCGGACTAAGAACTGTTGCAAAGCAGGCTGTCGCGCTATTCGCTTGTGGCGTGGGCGATTGCGCCACTTTGATTCGCCATCAGCAGAGTAGCTGCGCGAATGCGTCTGCTCGCGTCGCGTGCTGCACGAATGGTGCGTGCAACAATAGTTCTTCGCTCTCGGATTCAGCGATTCCTTCGCGAATTTCTATTGGCATTCGGAGCGGCGGCGTAAACACCATGATGCGCCACCGACAACGGGTGGCCGGGTCTGCAAACCCGCATTGATGTACGCGTCTGTAGTTTGCGCTTGCCCGCCGGCACCGCCCTTATCCGGTGCCGGCGGGCAATCCGTCGGCCTTTCTGGCGGGCGGTGCGTGGGGATCTTCGGATCCACCGGTTCTATGACGCTACATCATCCCGGTTTGCAGCCATGCATCGTCCGCCACCTCTTCACGGTGGCGCTGTTAAGCACAGCCACGGAAGCCGACGCCATGAACGAGTCCGATACCTTCACCTCGTACACCGTTGTTGAGCCCATCAACGACGATACTCCCCTGCCCGACCTGAACTCCCTGCTCGGCATCCTCAAGCGCATGCGCGGCTGCGAGGGGGCTGATGGGCACCCCTGGCCAGAAACCGATGTGTCACCCGGCCGACGCGTGAGCCTGGCGAGGACCGAGCGCGCGTTGGTGGGAGCGCTGACGGTACTGGAGCTGCTGCACGCGGCAGACCGCTGCCGAGTGGCAGCGGAGCCGGAGCGGCATTTGGATGAGGGGGTTGTGGATGGGCTGTTTCTGGCTTGCCGGGGGTTGGTTGAGTGGGCTTGCCACGAGGCAAGACCGGAGTGAGACGGCAAACGCTCACAGCGTATGAACTAGCCTCAAGGGGAGCTCGCACCCATCGCCTCGAAAACGCCCCTATACATAAGCCCAGCATCTTCATCGAAGTAGTAGCTATCGACGGACGGAACGCGGACAGTGCGTTAGCTTACGCCAACCTCATTGGCGATTTCGATCGAGAAGGCGGCTGATTTCACGAAGCCCTGGGGCGGCTCCGTGTCATTCGGTTCTGATCATCTATCTATATCAACAACCTGGATCTGCGATCTTGATCATCACCCATCACCCTCGCCAGTTGTCGGCACGCTTTTCGAAGTCGATATTCTTCCACTCCGCCTTCCAGAGCGTAAGGTACTTCACATCACTAGACGAGGGCTCAGGATCACATTTCTCTACATACACAACGCATGGCATGATCACGGCATCGCCAATCAGAAGCGCTTCTCCTTGCTCCAGCGCGGGCATACCCTCTGTCAGATTGCCAAGCGTATCCGGCAGTAGTCGGCGGACATAGCCCTGATCATCGGGATTAGTAAGACGCATCGCCAGGAAGTTGGAACACTGCGAGAAAATAGTTTCTGAAATTTCAGACGGTCGCTGACTCGAAATAAGCAGGCTGATGCCGTACTTTCGACCTTCTTTGGCTATGCGCTCGATCGCAGCCAGTGAAGCTTTATAGCGGGCAAGCCCGCTCTTCGGCGCATACTTGTGCGCCTCCTCATAGACCATCAGGAATGGCTGTTCGGTTTTGGCTTCAACGCGCCGTGCGTAGTAGCAAAAATCGAACATCAGCCGGGAGATGAGCGAAACGGTTATGCTGAGCAGTTCAAAGGGGATGCCACTAAGGTCGATGATGGTGATATTCGACTCACCTCCCGCGCTGTAGCCGGTGAACTGTCTAAGCACATCCTCCAATGAAGCCTTCCTAGCCTTCTGACCAAAGATGAACCCAAGCCGCGTATTTGCTATCTTTGATCTAACCCGTCGTTCGAACTTATCGATCGAGCCATCGGCATACGGCCCTTTGTTAATCTCACTACGTTTTGTCGGTGCAAATTCGCGCAACTCTTTACAGTAGTGTTCGATCTGGGCATCGACGTCCTCGAATTCGATTTCCGAGCCGTCCTTGAATTTGATCGACAAAGAATTGTCGGCGTTCTTTGTCTCTCTAGTGAGATTTCTGAACGCATTCGCGACATGATCGATCTCGTACGGAAGGGGACTGTCGAAATTGACCTTCTCTACACCCGGGTTGCTGATTTTCTTTGCGATGGTAACAATCTGCCTCAGCAACGCCTCCTGATTGTAATTATTGTTATCGCCTGACTCGAGGAACATGTCCTCCATCTCGTCTTCGTTTAGCAGCCAATACGGCAGAACGAGATCATCGACAGTAATTACGCTTGCGTTCGGAAAAGCTGCAGCGTACTCAGAGTGAAGATCGAAGATCAGAATATGTGAGTTATTAAGACCCTGGTACTCGCCAGCTTTTGCCGAGACAGCCCTTTGCAGAATAGAAGACACACTTGACGATTTTCCGGACCCCGAAGCTCCGACAACGGCGATATGCTTATTGAAGAACCGGTCGCCGTGAACGGGCACGACGATATCACGTTGCCGGGTCAGTGAAGAAAAGCAAAAACGGTCTTCAGCCGCATAGCAGTCTGCATAAATGGCTGCGATTTCCGCCTTCGTCGCCGGGACGACCTTCTTCGGTGGAATAGCTAATTCGTCGCCGCCACGATTGAACTTCCCCTCCTTAAGGATTCCGAGAGGGTAAGCGTCGATCATATAGACGCGCCTGTAGTCACCACCTTCGCCTCCTTTGACCTCCTTCATTTCGATTGAAAAGCTTTCGATGATGCAAATAAGGGAGACGTTCTCGTTGTCCGAGACTTTAAGAAATGACCCAACGCGAAGAGCTTCACCCGCCGCCTGGAAGTTCAACAGATTGTCAACGGCTACTCGAACCTTATTGGGGTAAACGGCCACAACCTCGGCATTGGCGATTTCCTCAGTCATTGTACGTCCTCAGATAATTTTCTTGATTGTGGAGATGCTGCTGACGGGGATCGAGTACAGCCGACTCTTTGGACCCGGCATATCCATGGTCACAGGGCTTTCAAGGAAGAAGTCATAGATGTGGCAAAACTTCCGCCCCACGCCATCGAGGGCCGCCTGCAACTGCACTTCGTCGTCGACAAAACGAATTTCGATCTGATGCTGCTGAGTCTGCAGGCTATGGACGTGATCGATGCGGAATGGCGATCCGCGATATGGGAAGCCGTCTACGAAAGTTATTCCAGTATCGAAAAGATCGTTCTTCACCTGCACAATAAATTCTTCATCCGCACCGCGCAGCAGGACGAATGGCGCGTAGCGGTCGGAATTTGGGATGCGACGATTCTTAGCAGAACTCCAGTTATTACCGATGGCCCTGAGTTGATCGCAGACATCCGAAAGGTCTGTTTCCGTATCACACTGAATAATGAAAGCGCGGACCATTCCCGCGCCGTTCGTAGGCGAGAAGTACAGGCGTTTTATATGCTTCGCGTACTCGGCCTCCTCCTTCTCTCGGAGAAGCCAACGATTATGGACAGCCTGGGTGCCCTTGAGCACTTCCTGCAGATCACGACGGGTGGTCCTACGATCGTTGTGATCTTTCTTTGTGGCCAGTGTCGCAATGTAATCGAGGGCTATTGGATAGTGGAAGCCTTCAGCCTCAAAGGCTGAGACACCCTGATTCTTCCGTATTGCCTCGATGACGATGTTGCGATGTTCAGAAAATTCAGTAGAAACCCTTATACTGAAATTCTTGCAGAACGCCTCGATCAGCTCATCCGTCACTGTCGCTCCGCTAAGCAAGGACTTCTTCTCGTACGTTTTCGTGCCGTCAGCACCCCTCACCTCCTTGCGGTATTCCATTACCGACTTAAAGCGCTCGACGGAAAGCTCACCAATATCGATCTTAACTTCTGAAAAATGCCCGTACAGGATGTATTTTCTACCTGCGCGCTGCCCTTCTTCGAGCCCATGAAAATGAACAAAGAGCTTATACAAAGGATCACGCAACACCGAGTCTGTTAGGCTTTGCTCCGCGTAATACTTTACCTGGCCGTAAATGACACCTTCATCAGTGTAACGATCAAAGTCTTCAACGCCCTCGATGACGATGTCATCGTTCAGGCCCGCGCGCAAAATTTCGAGTAAGGCAGCGTCGAGTTGGTAAAAGTAACCTCTGATCGAAGCTGTCGCTTCGCGTTTCTTGTCCACCTCCAGCATCCTAGCCTCCGAATCAGTCCTTGATTGGCCCGGCAGCCCGCGCCACTTCTAGTCACAAGGTCGTTAGACAGATATTGAATCTGGCTTTCATTCCTACTGCGCAAAAGCAACTAAAAATAGGCACTCAGCACGACAACAGCCGCGTCCGCCCCACCCTTAGCTGGACTCTTGCGACATTACACAAAAATCCATGCATCCGGAAGATCCGCATCCGGCACAGGCCGGCCCTCAGACCTACTGCGATGATGTTACGTGCCCCCAGTTGCCCCTACGAAATACAACCTCTCCAACTCCTTCGCAAGTTTTGCAACGATCACGCACAGCTATTGAGGCCCAGAAGTTGCACGTCACTCGAGCAAGCCACAAACAACAAGGGCGCCTCTCGGCGCCCTCGTTCTTTCAACTCACTCCCACTCAATAGTAGCCGGCGGCTTCCCCGAGATGTCATAGACAACCCGCGACACCCCCCGCAACTCATTGATGATCCGGTTACTCACCGTCCCCAGGAACTCATACGGCAGATGCGCCCAGTGCGCCGTCATGAAGTCAATCGTCTCCACGGCCCGCAGCGCAATCACCCACTCATAAGCCCGCGCGTCGCCCACCACGCCCACCGACTTCACCGGCAGGAACACGGCAAACGCCTGGCTGGTCTTGTCGTACAGGTCCGCCTTGCGCAGCTCATCAATGAAGATGGCATCGGCCTTGGCCAGCAGCTCGGCGTATTCGCGCTTCACTTCACCCAGGATACGTACGCCCAGGCCCGGGCCCGGGAACGGATGGCGGTAGACCATGGTGCGCGGCAGGCCCAGCTCCACGCCCAGGCGGCGCACTTCGTCCTTGAACAGCTCGCGCAGCGGCTCCACCAGGCCCAGCTTCATGTGCTCCGGCAGGCCGCCCACGTTGTGGTGGCTCTTGATCACGTGTGCCTTACCGGTCTTGCTGCCGGCCGACTCGATCACGTCCGGGTAGATGGTGCCCTGCGCCAGCCACTTGGCGTTCTTCAGCTTGTTCGACTCTTCGTCGAAGATCTCAACGAACAGGTTGCCGATGATCTTGCGCTTGGCTTCCGGGTCGCTCACGCCTTCCAGCGCGGCGAAGTAACGGTCGGCAGCGTTCACGCGAACGACCTTCACGCCCATGTGCTCGGCGAACATCGCCATCACCTGGTCGCCTTCCTGCCAGCGCAGCAGGCCGGTATCCACGAACACGCAGGTCAGCTTCTCGCCGATGGCCTTGTGCAGCAGCGCGGCCACCACGGACGAGTCGACGCCGCCGGACAGGCCCAGGATCACTTCGTCATCGCCTACCTGTTCGCGCACGCGGGCGATCTGGTCGTCGATGATGTTGGCGGCGGTCCACAGGGTCTGGCAACCGCACACGTCCACCACAAAGCGGCGCAGCAGCGCCTGGCCCTGCAGGGTGTGGGTCACTTCCGGGTGGAACTGCACGCCGTACCAGCGCTTTTCTTCGTTGGCCATCGCGGCCACCGGAATGCGGTCGGTGGTGGCGGTGATGGTGAAGCCCGGCGGCGCAACGGAGACGTGGTCGCCGTGGCTCATCCAGACATTCAGCTTCGGCTCGCCGCCGTGGTCGCTCAGGCCCTTGA
>JBCNOX010000176.1:0-9087 GCA_039593645.1 Pseudoduganella sp. | reverse complement strand
CTGTCGCAGATTGCAGAGCTGCTGGGCCAGGAGGCGCACGGCGTGCTGTGCGTGCAGGAATGCCCGGACGCCGGCTGCCACGAACTGGTCGTGATGGCGGCGACCGGCAGCCACCACAACCTGTCCAATTCCCAGCTCACGGCAAACGAGGACCCGCGCGTTCACAAGGCGATGGAAGAATGCCTGGCCGCGCGCCGCAACCTCTATTGCAATGAAAGCATAGTGCTGTATTTTGCCGGCAAGGCAAGCCGGACTTTCGTCGCATTCATGGATGTTTCGCGTGCCCCGACCACGCTGGAAGAAAGCCTGCTGGAAGTCTTCTGCAGCAATGTGGCGGTGGGGCTCGATAATGTGGAACTGGTGTCGCACCTGCATACCGCGGCCTTCTACGACAACCTGTCCAAGCTGCCGAACCGCACGCGCCTGATCGAAATCCTTGACGCCACCCTGGCCGGCCCGGCCAAGCAGGACGCCACGCTCTGCCTGGTCGACCTCGACCACTTCGCCGAGACCAACGACGCGCTGGGCCACGAATTCGGCGACTTGCTGCTGTCGGCCGTCGCGGCGCGCCTGCAGAACAGCCTCGGCAAGCAGCTGACCGTGGCGCGCATCGGCGGCGATATTTTCTGCGTGCTGGGCGACGCTGGCCAGGTCAACCCGGCCAATATCATCGGGCTGTTCTCGACGCCATTCAGTATCGACGGCCAGGATGTGCAGCTCTCCGCAACGCTCGGCCTGGTACGCCTGCTGGAACACGACGGCAGCGGCGCCGACGCGCTGAAGGATGCCGATATCGCCCTGAAGCGTGCCAAGACGCAGCAGCGCGCCGGCCACTTCTACTTCTCGCGCAGCATGGGCGTGGAAATCCGCGAGCGCGTGCGCATGATGCACGCCCTGCGCACCGGGTTCAGCCAAAACCAACTCTTTGTCGTCTATCAACCGCAAGTCGACCTGGAGACGCGCCGGCCGATGGGCGCCGAGGCCCTATTGCGCTGGCAGACGCCGGACGGCAAATACGTTTCACCGGACCGCTTCATCCCCATTGCCGAATATTCAGGCCTGATCATCGACCTGGGCGCATGGGTGATGCGCACCTCAATGCAGGAGCTGGTGGCGCTGCGCGCGGCGGGCCACACCGAATTCACCATGTCGATCAACGTATCGCAGGTGCAGTTCCGCCATCCGCATTTCCTCGATATGCTGCGCGATGCGCTGCACGAAACCGGCGCGCCGCCCGAGTACGTGGAACTGGAGATCACGGAATCGATGGCGATGGAAGAACCGGACATGCTGATCAAGATGCTGGCGCAGATCAAGCAGACCGGCGTGACGATTGCGATCGACGATTTCGGCACCGGTTTCTCTTCCCTGTCCTACCTGCAGCGGTTGCAGATCGACCGCCTGAAGATCGACCGCGCCTTCGTCACCGAAATCACCAATTCCGCGCGCGGCAGCAGTATCGCCGAGATGGTGGTGCAACTGGGCCGCAACCTTGGCCTGGCCGTGATTGCGGAAGGTGTGGAGGACGAGCGCCAGGCGCAAATCCTGCATGCCCTGGGCTGCCCGCTCGGCCAGGGCTTCCTGTTCGCCCGGCCGATGACCGGCGAGGCGCTGGTAGGGTGGCTTAGCGATGACGCCATGGCCGGCGTCGCATAAATAAAAAATGGGGACGTACCCCATTTTTTATGAAACTCGAAAAATGGGGTACGTCCCCATTTTTTATTTCAGCTTTCCGACTTCTCTTCTTCCTCGGCCGGCCAGTCGCGGATGTAGGCCTTCAGCATGCGGTTCTCGAAACTCTGCGCTTCCAGCACGGCGCGCGCCACGTCGTAGAACGAGATCACGCCCAGCAGGGTCTTGGCGTTCATCACCGGCAGGTAGCGCGCATGCTTTTCCAGCATGATGCGGCGCACCTCATTGACTTCGGTGTCCGGGGTGACGGTGATCGGGTGGTCATCCATGTGCTTGCGCACGGTGCCGCCGCCGACCGAGCCCTGGTTCGCGTGCAGTGCCTTGAGCACTTCGCGGAATGTGAGCATGCCGACCAGGTCGCCGTATTCCATCACCACCAGCGAGCCGATGTCTTTTTCGGCCATGGTATTTGCCGCTTCGACCAGCGGCTGGTCCGGAGTGATCGTGTAGAGGATGTTCCCTTTGACTTGGAGGATTTCAGATACTTTCATTTTGGGCCGTCCTGTCCGGTGGTGATTATGGTTTTATTGTAAGCCTTACCATCGAATTTAGCGTATGCCAAGCGAAAAATCCAGAGTTGGATTAATCAAAACGCAACAGTATTCACAAGCTAAATAACACGATAGCATGGCAACCATGACTAAGCCAACCTATCCAGGGTTCGATACCCTCGCCCTGCACGCGGGCGCCACGCCGGATCCGGCCACCGGCAGCCGCGCGACGCCTATCCATTTCACGTCCTCCTTCGCGTTCCGCGATTCGGACCATGCGGCAGCCCTGTTCAATATGGAACGGGCCGGCCACGTGTACTCGCGCATCTCCAACCCAACCAACGCGGTGCTGGAAGAGCGCATGGCGGCGCTGGAAGGCGGCGTGGCCGGCATTGCCACCGCCAGCGGCCAGGCGGCCATGCATCTTGGACTGGCCACGATTGCCGGCGCGGGGTCGCATATCGTCGCGTCGCGGGCGCTGTACGGCGGTTCGCACAACCTGCTCGGCTACACGCTGAAGCGCTTCGGCATCGAGACGACTTTTGTCGATCCGCGCGACCTCGACGCCTGGCGCGCGGCGATCCGCCCGAACACCAAGGTGCTGTTCGGCGAAACGCTGGGCAATCCCGGCCTGGACGTGCTGGACATTCCAAACGTGGCAGCCATTGCGCACGAGGCACACCTGCCGCTGATGGTCGATTCGACCTTTACCACCCCTTACCTGCTGCGGCCTTTCGAGCACGGCGCCGACTTGGTGTTCCACTCCGCAACCAAATTCCTGTGCGGGCATGGCACGGCAATTGGCGGGGTGCTGGTCGACGGCGGCACCTTCGACTGGCAGGCGGCCTACGAGGCGACCGGCCGCTTTGCAGAGCTGTGCGAACCCTATGACGGCTTCCACGGCATGGTGTTTGCCGAAGAGTCGACAGTGGCGCCATTTGCGCTGCGTGCGCGGCGCGAAGGCTTGCGCGACTTTGGCGCGGCGATGAGCCCGCACAATGCTTTCGCCATCCTGCAGGGCGTGGAAACGCTGGCCGTGCGCATCGACCGGCATGTCGCCAATACCCGCCGCGTGGCCGAATTCCTGCTCGCCAATCCGGCGGTCGAGTCAGTAATTTATCCTGAACTGGAAACGCACCCGGACCGCGCCCTGGCAGCCAGGCTGCTGCCGAAAGGCGCCGGTGCCGTGCTCTCGTTCACCTTGAAAGGGGATCGCGCGGCCGGCAAACGCTTCGTCGACAGCCTGAAAGTGTTCTCGCACCTGGCCAACGTGGGCGATGCCCGTTCACTGGTGATCCACCCTGCTTCGACGACGCATTTCCGTGTCCCGGCCGAGCAGTTGGCCGCGTGCGGGATTGCGGAGGGCACCATGCGACTGTCGGTCGGGCTGGAGGATGCCGGTGACCTGCTCGAAGACCTGGCACGCGGGCTCAAAGCCTCGCAGAAAGGGGCTTGAGCATGATGTTCGGTGATTCGTACTGCTACACGGGCGGCAAGCCATTCGATCCGGCACTGCCGACGGTGGTGATGATCCACGGCGCCCAGAATGACCATTCAGTATGGGCCTTGCAATCGCGCTACCTGGCACATCACGGCTTTGGCGTACTGGCGGTGGACTTGCCGGGCCATGGCCGCAGCCGCGGCGCCGCGCTGCGCAGCGTTGAGGAGATGGCCGGCTGGCTGCTGTCGGTACTGGATTCTGCGGGCGTCGAAAAAGCCGCGCTGGTCGGGCACAGCATGGGCTCCCTGATCGCGCTGCAGGCGGCGCACCGCGCGCCGGATCGCGTCACGCGACTGGCACTGCTGGGCGCTACCTATCCGATGAAAGTGTCCGATGCCCTGCTCGACGCCGCGCGCGAGGCCGAAGGCGACGCCATCGACATGGTCAACATCTGGTCGCACAGCTCGTACGCGCAGAAACCATCCTGTCCTGGTCCAGGCTTCTACGTCAGCGGCATGTCGAAACGGCTGATGGAGCGTATTTCGGCGCAAGGCGAAGACCTGCTGTTCCACACCGATTTCACCGCCTGCAACAGCTATGCGAATGGTGACGTGGCAGCGGCCAGCGTGCACTGCCCGGTGCAATTCATCTTTGGCAGCAAGGACATGATGACGCCGCCGCGCAGTACCAAAGCGCTGCTGGCCGCAATGCCGGGCGCGAAAACCGTAACAGTCGATGCCGGCCACCAGATGATGGCCGAGCAGCCGGATGCGGTGCTGGACGCGCTGCTGGCCTTCCTGCGCTGAAGACCGCCCTCAGGCCGCGCCGAAATGCTCGGCCAGGGTGGTGCCGAGCCCCGCTTCCACCGCGGTTTCCACCTGGCGGGCCAGGATCGCGGCGTCGCGGCTGGCCTGGCGGTCCATTTCATCATCGGAATCGGCCGGCACGCCGGCATTCAGCGACATGCCGCCGAACACGAACAGGCGGTAGACATCGGCCACGGTGATCTTGTGCACATTGGCCAGCAATACCCAGTTGTCCGCGCCTTCGCTGACCCGTTTGCCGAACTGCACCCGCGGCGGCGGCGCGATTTTCACTTTCGCCACCCAGCCGGGCACCAGCATCTTTTCCAGCAAGGCGTCCATTTCGTCGAAACCCAGGCGCGTACGGCCCCGCATCTCGGCCGAACTGACGGCCGCGTTATCGCCCTTTTCCCGCGCTTCATGCAGCACTTTCAGCACCGCCATGGCGTCGACGAATTCACCACCCGGCACCGCCTCATGCCACCAGCGCTCATATTTCACCACCGGCAGCGCCGCTGTCAGCAAGGCGCCCAGCAGCGTAATCAGCCAGGAAACGTAAATCCACAGCAGGAACAAAGGCAGGGCGGCCAGTGCGCCGTAAATCTTCGAGTAAGTCGGGGCCTGGGTGATGAAGATCGCGAAACCGCGCTTGGCCAGTTCGAACGACACCGCCGCCAGGGCGCCGCCGCAAATCGCGTCACGCCAGTCCACCATCCGGTTCGGCACCGTGATGTACAGGAAAGTAAAGCCCAGAGTTGTCAGCAGCACCGACAGCAGCGTGTAGAAAATCGGCCCGGTCACCGACCCCACCAGGCCGCTGGTGGCATCGAACAAGTGGGTCGACAGGCTGATCGAGACGCCGATCAGCAAGGGACCGAGGGTGATCAGCGCCCAATACACCAGCACGCGCCGCACCAGGCGGCGCTCGGTCTTGACGCGCCAGATGCGGTTAAAGGCGCGCTCGATCATGCTCATCATCGCGACGGAGGTCAGCACCAGCGTCACCGCACCTACCGCCGAGAGTCGCGTGGCCTTGGCCGCGAACGTGGTCAGGTAGCCGAGAATGGTGCTCGATATAGCTTTCGGCATCACGCTCTTGATGAAATACGCTTCCAGTGCCGTGCGGAAGGTATTAAACATCGGGAAGGTGGTGAAGATCGCCAGCGCGATCGTCAGAACCGGCACCAGCGCAAAAACGGTGGTGAACGTCAGGCCGCCGGCCACCTGCGGCAGGCTTTCTTCGCGCAGGCGGCGGCGCCCGAACTGGACCAGGTCGTGCAGCTCGGTCCAGGACAGCGCACGCAGTTCAGCCACGCCCTTGGTGCAGGCGCGGGCGACATTGGTGTAGAGGGACTTAAAAACCATCAGTGAAGCTTATTAGTCATGCAACTTGTGTAAAGGGCCATATAATAGCAATGATGAACAGAACTAACCTTACAATTCTAATTTTGTATTATTCAAGGCACGGGTCCGTGCGCAAATTGGCGGAGATGATTGCCCAGGGCGTGGAATCCGTGCCGGGCTGCGATGCCCGCCTGCGCACTGTGCCAGCCGTCTCCACCGTGACGGAAGCGACCGAGCCGGAAGTGCCGCTGGATGGCGCGCCCTATGTCGAATTGCAGGACCTGGAGGAATGCGACGGCCTGGCGCTGGGCTCCCCCACCCGTTTCGGCAATATGGCGGCGGCCATGAAGTATTTCTGGGATGGGACGTCGGCACATTGGCTGGCCGGCACCCTGTCCGGCAAGCCGGCCTGCGTTTTCACTGCGACCGGCAGCCAGCACGGCGGGCAGGAGTCGACGCTGCTGACGATGATGGTGCCGTTGCTGCACCATGGGATGCTGGTGATGGGCCTGCCCTACACCCACCCCGAACTGATGACGACGGCCAGCGGCGGTTCGCCCTACGGCGCCACCCACTGGTCGGGACTGGACGGCAAGAAGCCGTTCACGGAAGATGAGAAACGCCTGGCGGTCGCGATGGGTCGCCGGCTGGCCGAATCGGCCGTCAAGCTGCGGAGACAGTGAACATGAACAGTACCAAGCACAAGCTTTTCCATTGGGGTGCCATTGCCAGCCTGGCCTTGCTCATTGTCTGGAGCGTGGCCTGGGAAATGTGGCTCTCGCCGCTCAAGCCGGGCGGTTCCTGGCTGGTACTGAAAGCAGTACCGCTGCTATTCCCGCTGCTGGGCGTGATCAAGCGCGATATCTACACGCTGCAGTGGACCTCGATGATGATCCTGATTTACTTCGTCGAAGGCGTGGTGCGCGCGTATGGCGACAAGGTCACGCCGTGGCTGGGCTGGGGCGAAGTGGCCATTGTCGTGGTCTACTTCCTGTGCGCCATCCTGTACGTGCAGCCATATAAGAAAGCAGCCAAGCAGGCCGCCCGCGAATTGCTGGAAAAGGTCAACACCAGCAAGACCAAGTAAATATGGACCATTCCGCTTTCCTCGGCGCTTGCCGCGCCTTGCTTGGCGAGGCGCACGTCATTTCCGATGAAGCGGACATGGCGCCTTACCTGCGCGATTGGCGCGGGCGCTTCACTGGCCGCGCGCTGGCGGTCCTGCGGCCGGCCGATACCGAACAGGTCGCCGCAACCGTCAAGCTGTGCGTGCAGGCGCGCATCCCGATCGTGCCGCAAGGCGGCAATACCGGCCTGGTGCTGGGCAGCGTACCGGATGCCAGCGGCACTGCCGTGGTGCTTTCGGTAGCGCGCATGCAGCAGGTGCGCAAGGTCGATCCGGTCAACCGCACCATGACGGTGGATGCCGGCGTAATCCTGCAACGCGCCCAGGAAGCGGCGGCCGAGCAAGGCTGCCTGTTCCCGCTCTCGCTGGCGGCGGAAGGCAGCTGCACCATTGGCGGCAACCTGTCGACCAATGCCGGCGGCACCGGGGTGCTCCGTTATGGTAATACGCGTGAGCTGTGCCTTGGCCTGGAAGTCGTCACGCCACAAGGCGACGTCTGGTCCGGGCTGCGCGGCCTGCGCAAGGACAATACCGGCTATGACCTGCGCGACCTGTTCATCGGCGCCGAGGGCACGCTCGGCATCATCACCGGCGCGGTGCTCAAGCTTTATCCGCAGCCCAAGGCTTCCGTCACCGCGCTTGCCGCCATGGAGTCGCCTGCGGCGGCCTTGCGGCTGCTGTCGATCATGCAGGATCATTGCGGCGCAAGCCTGACCGGCTTTGAGCTGATGTCGGCGTTTTGCCTGCGGCTGGTTGCCAGGCATTTCCCTGCGCTGCCGCAGCCATTGGCCGACGGGCATCAGCAGTATGCCTTGCTGGAGCTCTCGAGCAGCGAATCGGAAACCCACGCGGCGGCCCTGCTTGAACGTGCACTGGGCGCGGCTCTCGGTGACGGCGTGGTGCAGGACGCGGTGGTTGCCAGCTCCGCCGCGCAATCGCGCGGGCTGTGGGACCTGCGCGAGCATATCCCGCTGGCGCAGGCCGCCGACGGCAAGAACATCAAGCACGATATTTCGCTGCCCGTCTCGTCGATTGCCGACTTCATCGCCAGCACCGAGCCGCAATTGCAGGCGGCGTTCCCCGGCTGCCAGCTGGTGTGTTTCGGCCATCTTGGCGACGGCAACCTGCATTTCAACGTCGCGCCGCCGCTTGGCGTGGCAAACGAAGACTTTCTGCACAGCCAGGAGGCAGTCAACCGCGTAGTGCACGATGCCGTTGCCGCTTTCGGCGGCTCGATCTCGGCGGAACACGGCATTGGCGCGTTGAAGCGTGACGAACTGGCGCGCTACAAATCGCCGGTGGAGTTGAACCTGATGCGGGCCATCAAGGCCGCGTTGGATCCTTTGGGCCTGATGAATCCGGGGAAAATACTATGAAACGCCTGCCCTTGCTGCTGATGGCGATGGTGCTTCCTGCAGGGGCGCAAGCCCTGCACAAGTGCACCGCCGATGGGAAAGTCAGTTACTCGCAGCAGCCTTGCGAGAAAGGCGTTGCCAGTACGATCGAAGTTCCCGCGGCGCCGGCGCCCGATCCCGCTGCGGCGGCCAACCTGAAGCGCCAGGAACGCGAGGCGGAGAAGCTGGCCAGCCAGCGCCGCAAGCGCGAAGCACGCGAGGAGCGCGAAAGCCTGGCCGAGGCGCGGGCCGTCGCCAGCCACAACAAGAAATGCAAGAAACTCCAGATGCAGCAGAAATGGGCGGAGGAAGATGCGCGCGGCGCCACGCTCCAGAACACCGAACGCGCCAGGGTGAAAGCGAAACGCGCCGCAGACATGTATCAGCTGGAATGCGGCGGCTGACGCGCTGGCTGGCCATTGGCGAATGGCGCTCGCACCCGGTGCGGGCGTTGACCGCTATTGCGGCAATTGCGATCGGGGTGGCGCTGGGATTTGCCATTCATCTGGTCAACGCGGCGGCGTTGAACGAATTCACCACTGCGGTCCACAGCCTGTCGGGGCAAGCCGATATCCAGGTAAGCGGCACCGAAGCGACGTTTGACGAGGCGATCTATCCGGCCCTGGCACGACTGCCGGAAGTGGCGGTGGCCTCGCCGGTGCTGGAGTTCGACGCTTCGATGCCTGGCGCGCGACAGGCCCTGAAAATCGTCGGCCTCGATGTATTCCGGGCGGGCTTCATCACGCCGGACCTGATTGGCGCGCCTGAAGAAGACCTTCCATACGATACACTGGCC
>JBCNOX010000175.1:0-9094 GCA_039593645.1 Pseudoduganella sp. | reverse complement strand
CCATGACGCCCGAGGTGAAAGCCCGAGTGGATGATATTTGGCAGCAGCTAGGTTTATAGCCTATAATTGCGCCCGGGCGGGCCCCTGCGCATTGTGGCACGGTTAACCTGGTCAGGTCGGGAACGAAGCAGCCAAAGCTGTTCACCGCAAGTGCCGCAGATCAGGCTCGCCTCTTTGAATTCATGAAAAAAGCTGCCATCGGCAGCTTTTTTTATTTCTTACTCGGTATCGAGCTCAGCCTGGAGCGGGCGGGCCGAAATCTCCACCAGCGGATTTTCCTTCAGCAGCGCCGGATCGGCCGGCAGGCGGATCTTGTTCCTGGCATCGCTGAGGAAGCGCTTGGTGCCGCTTCGCGACTGGATCGTCAACTGGGATGGCTTGTCGAAGGTCAGCAGAACGGATTTCATGGTCGGGGCAAACCAGCTGAAGGCGCCGGCGACCTTGCTGATTGCGGCATTGCTTTGGGCAACGCTGCCCATCAGCTTGTTATATGGCCATTGCGTGCCTTCCGGGACAACCGCGTCCAGGTTATAGATCACGCTGATCTTTTCGCCCTTGGCTTGCGTGGTCATGATTTTGGCGTCGTCGGCCAGCCATTGCGGGTTGGGCGCCATGCGCAGGTGGGATTTTTCATCTAGCGGCAGGGCGGTGCGCGTGCCGCCGTGGACCACCGTCAAATTCGTGTCGGCGGCCTTGAGTTTCTTGTTGGACGGCTCCACTGTCAGGTAGAAGTCCAGCTTGTCACGCTCGGAAGCGGGCAGGGCATAGTAGCGATCCAGCTTGATCGATTCGACAAACTTCTTATAGGTAGTCCACTCGCGCTCTTCCGCGTGGGCGGCGCCGGCACAGGCGAGAAGGGCAATCAGGAGCAGCTTTTTCATCGTGGTTTGGTTGTAAAAAAGGCAAAGTCTAGACGAAGTCTGGCCAAACGTCTAATGTTGTCCGCAGTGCCTGCTATCTACGGTAAAATCCCGATCATGTCCTATCAAGTCCTCGCTCGAAAATACCGTCCCCGGAACTTTGAAACGCTTGTCGGCCAGGAGCACGTTGTCCGTGCGCTGACCCACGCGTTGCATACCGGTCGCCTGCACCACGCCTACCTGTTTACCGGGACGCGCGGTGTCGGCAAGACGACGCTGTCCCGTATCCTGGCCAAGTCGCTCAATTGCGTCGGTCCGGATGGCAATGGCGGCATCACGGCGACCCCGTGCGGAGTGTGCGAGGCTTGTACCGCAATCGATGGCGGCCGCTTTGTCGACTATGTCGAGATGGACGCGGCGTCCAACCGCGGCGTCGATGAAATGGCGCAATTGCTGGAGCAGGCGGTCTACGCACCGTCCAATGCGCGCTTCAAGGTCTATATGATCGACGAGGTGCACATGCTGACCAACCACGCCTTCAATGCGATGCTGAAGACGCTGGAGGAGCCGCCGGAGCACGTCAAGTTCATCCTGGCGACTACCGATCCGCAAAAGATTCCCGTGACCGTGCTGTCGCGCTGCCTGCAGTTCAACCTGAAGCAGATGCCGCCGGGCCATATCGTCGGCCACCTGGAAAATATCCTGGGCCAGGAAAACGTGGTGTTCGAGCAGCCGGCCTTGCGCTTGCTGGCGCAGGGCGCGCACGGTTCGATGCGCGATGCCTTGTCGCTGACCGACCAGGCCATTGCCTACGCGGCCGGCGCAGTGACGCTGGACGCGGTGCAGGGCATGCTGGGGGCTTTGGACCAGTCCTACCTGGTGCGCCTGCTGGATGCGCTGGCTAACAAAGATGGCGCGGACCTGATGGCGGTGGCCGACGAAATGGCGACCCGCTCGCTGTCCTATAACGGCGCCTTGCAGGACCTGGGCACCTTGCTGCACCGGATTGCACTGGCGCAGACCGTGCCGTCCGCAGTGCCTGCGGACCTGCCTGAATACAACGATATCGTGCGGCTGGCTTCCCTGTTCGATGCAGAGGAAGTGCAGTTGTATTACCAGATTGCCGTGCATGGCCGCAATGAACTGGGGCTGGCGCCGGATGAATATGCCGGCTTCTCCATGACCCTGTTACGCATGCTTGCCTTTCGGCCCGGCATCGGTGGGGCAGATGGCCAGCCGGCCAGCGCCCCGGTAGCGGCTCGTCCAGCCGGCGCGAATCCGGCCCGTGCGGCTGCTGCCGCCGCGATGGCGGCCAGCGCTGCGACGGCGGACCGCATGAGCGTTCCAGTCGGCCAGCCTGCGCCTGCCGCCTCGACGGCTGCCGCTCCGGCCGTGCCGCCAACCGCGCAGCCTGCGCCGCCGGTCCAGCAAGTGGCACCCGCCGCCGCTGCAGCAGCGAATGCCGCCAGCGCTTCGCACCTGGCCAGCGTCCCGACCGGTGCACCAGCCGCCAGCGCACCGCCCGCCGCGCCGCAAGCCTCCGTTGCTGCCGCCGGCGCTCCGGCATCCGCGCCACAAGCATACGCGCCAGCCGCAGCCGCACCGCAAGCTCAAGCCCCGGCCGCCAGCTTGGCCGCCGCCGCGCCGCAAGCTACTGTGCCTGCCGCAGCAGCACCGCAGCCTCCTGCACCGGCACCGCAGCCAGCACCCGCATCCGACAGCCGCCCGATGAGCCCAGCGAAGATGGCCATCACCGCGGCATTGGAAGCCGCGCGCGCCGCGGCCGCTGCCCGCACTGGTCAGCGCGCACCAGCGCCTGCACGTCCTGCAGCACAGCAAGCCGATGCCCCAGCGGCGCCGGCTTCGCCGACGGCTAGCGCTCATGCAGCACCATCCGCACACGCCGCGCCGCCATCCGCCGCACCTCGCGCCGCGATGCCGGCACCGGCACCAAGCGCCCAATACACCGCTCCTGCCACGCCGGCAACCCGCGCACCAGCACCGTGGGAAGACGCCCCCGCCCCAAGCACCCCATCCGCGCAAGCCAGCGCCCCGTGGGACGAGCAGGGCGGCGCCGCCACCGTAATGGAAGCCCCAGCGCAAGTGCAGCCGCGCCGCGCCGCCCCCGTGCAGCAGCAGGCGGAAGAAGACGACCTGCCACCCTGGGTGACCGACTTCTCCGAAGATTCCGCAGTGCCGGCCGGCGCCGACCACATCTCCGGCATGTCGCAGGCAGCCCCGCAGCAACGCGCCGCAGCGCCAGCGAAAGCGCCGTACGAATACGTCATCACCCCAGTTCCTGAACTGGGCTGGGACGGCAACTGGCCGGCACTGGCCGCCCACCTGCCGTTGCGCGGCGTGGCGCAGCAACTGGCCACGCAAGCCGAACTGGTAAGCTGCACCTTCGACGGCAACATGGCGGTCTTCCGCATCCGCTGCCCGATCGAAACCTGGGCCACCCCGGCCAACGTGGAAAAACTGACTTCCGCGTTGACCGAGCGCTTCGGCCGCCCGACACGCGTCGAGACCGAAATTGGCAAGGCCTGGTACACCACCAGTGTCGAAGCCCAGGCCCACCGCGACAACTGCCAGCGCGCCGCTGAAGAAGCCGTGGCCGCCGACCCATTTATCAAAGCAATGGTGCGCGACTTTGGCGCCTTCGTTGTGCCCGGCTCGATCGTGGCGCCGATGACGCCAGCGCACTAAACTCAATACTCAACACCGAAATACGGAGAATCACACCATGATGAAGAACCAACTGGCCGGCCTGATGAAACAAGCGCAAGCCATGCAGGACAACATGAAGAAGGCGCAGGAAGCGCTGGCCCTGATCGAAGTAGAAGGCCAGGCCGGCGCCGGCATGGTGAAGGTCGTCATGACCTGCAAGAACGACGTGAAGCGCGTGTCGATCGACCCGTCGCTGCTGGGCGACGACAAGGACATGCTGGAAGACCTGGTCGCTGCCGCCTTCAACGACGCCGTGCGCAAGGCCGAAGCCACCGCTTCCGAAAAGATGAGCGGCCTGACTGCCGGCCTGCCTCTGCCACCTGGCTTCAAGATGCCGTTCTAAACCAATATCATGTTCATCATCACGCTCACGTACCTGAAACCTGCCGAGGAGATCGACAAGCTCCTGGCTGCGCACAGCGAGTACCTGCGCGAGCAATATGCCAACGGCATGTTCCTGATGTCCGGACGCCTGGTGCCGCGCACGGGCGGCATCATCCTTGCCACGGCCGACAGCCGGGCCGATATCGAAGCGGTGATCGAGCTGGACCCGTTCAACGAAGCGGGGGCCGCCAGCTACACGATCACCGAATTCGTGCCCACCAAGACGGCCGATTTCCTGAGCGCCTTCAAGCAAGCCTGACCTCATGGCGAAGTCTTTTGAATTCCTGACGGAGGCGCTGCGCCGCCTGCCGGGCGTCGGCCCCAAGTCGGCCCAGCGCATGGCTTTCCACCTGCTGCAGCATGACCGCGAAGGCGCCGCCATGCTGTCGCGCGCCCTGTACCAGGCGGTGGAGCAGGTGCATCACTGCGTCCTGTGCAATACCTTCACCGAAACCGATATCTGCGATACCTGCGCCGACGAGTCGCGCGACAAGCGCCAGCTGTGCGTAGTTGAAACGCCGGCCGACCAGGCGATGATCGAGTCCACGCTGACATACAAAGGCCTGTATTTCGTGCTGATGGGCCGCCTGTCGCCGCTGGACGGCATCGGCCCGAAAGACATCCACCTCGAAAAACTGCTGGCGCGCGCCGCCGACGGCGTGGTGGAAGAGGTGGTACTGGCGACGAACTTCACCAACGAAGGCGAAGCCACCGCCCACTACATCAGCGAAATGCTGAAAGCCCGCGGCCTGGCCGTTACCCGCCTGGCGCGCGGCGTGCCAGTCGGCGGCGAACTCGAATACGTCGACGCCGGCACCATCGCCCGCGCCATGCTAGACCGCCGCAGCACCTGAACCTGCGCAAGCCAGCATCTGGCTGATGGCGTCCTGCGGGGCGGGGCGGCCGAGCAGGTAGCCTTGGGCCATGTCGCAGCCGTAGCGCTTCAGCAGGTCGAGTTGTTCAGGCGTTTCAACGCCTTCCGCCACCACGATCATTTTCAAGCCGTGGGCCATGGCGATGATGGCGCGCGTGATGGCGGCGTTTTCGCTGTCTTGCGGCAGACCACTGATGAAGCTCTTGTCGATCTTCAGCGCGCGCACGTCGAAGCGTTTCAGGTAGCTCATGGACGAATAGCCGGTACCGAAATCGTCGATCGACAGGAACACGCCGATGCCGCGCAATTGCTCCAGCGTGGCCAGCGTGGCGAGGGCGTTGTCCATCAGAGTGCCTTCAGTCAGCTCCAGTTCGAGCAGGCTCGAATCGAGGCCAGTGTCCTGCAGTACGGCCAGCACGATCTGCGCCAGGTTTTCATCCTTGAACTGGCGCGCGGACAGGTTGACCGCCATGCGGATCGGCCGCTCGCATTCGCGCTGCCAGGCGCGCGCCTGGCGGCAGGCGGTGCGCAGCACCCATTCCCCGATCGGCACGATCAGGCCGGTTTCCTCCGCCAACGGGATGAACTCAGTCGGCGGAATGATGCCGTGTTCCGGGTGACGCCAGCGTATCAGCGCTTCCACGCCGACGATGCGGGTAGTGGAGACGTCCACCTGCGGCTGGTACAGCAGGTACAGCTCATTGTTCTGCAGGGCCTTGCGCAGGCCCACTTCCAGCTTGACGTGGCTCATGATCTGCATCGTCAGCGAGGAGCTGTACAGCTTTGCATTGTTCTTGCCGCAGTTCTTGGCGTGGTACATGGCGGTGTCGGCGAATTTCAGCAGCGAGGTGCAGTCTTCGCCATCCTCCGGGTAAAGCGAAATGCCGATGCTGGCGGTAACGAAGATTTCGTGGCCGTCCAGGTTGAAGGGGCGGCGCATGGCGTCTTTCACGCGGTGCGCCACGGCCAGGGCATCGTCCACCCGCTCGATGTCCGGCAGCAGGATGGTGAATTCGTCGCCGCCCAGGCGCGCCAGGCTGCACAGGTGGTCGCTAGGACGAATGGTCTCGCGCAGGCGCTCGGTGACGATCTGCAGCAGCAGGTCGCCAACGTTGTGGCCCAGTGTGTCGTTGATGCGCTTGAAGGAATCCAGGTCCATGAACAGGATGGCGAATTTGCGCTGTTCGCGCTGCGAGCGTTCCAGTTCGCGCTCCAGGGTTTCCAGAAAGGCCTGGCGGTTGGGGATGCCGGTCAGGCTGTCGCAATAAGCCAGCTTGCGGATCTGTTCTTCCGTGCGTTTGCGTTCGCTGATGTCGCGCACCAGGCCGAGGACTTCGCCCGAGGCGGTGCCGACCAGGCGTGCTTCGAAGTGGTGGCTGATGCCGTCGCGCGTCAATTCGTAATCGACCGAGTGCACCGAGGCGGAATGCAGCACGGCCGAAAGCTGGTCGAGCATGCGGCTCGCGATCGGCGCCGGCAGTACATCGCGGATATGGCGGCCGACGCATTCGCGGCTGGCGAAATCGGCGCCGGGTTCATGGCCTTCTTCGTAATCGAGGTAGTAGCCATCGGCGCTGAGGCGAAAGAAAGTGTCGGGTATGGCGGCCAGCACGGCGCGGTTGTGGGCGTCGGCGATGCGCAGGCGGGCGATGGCGTCGCTGGCGCGCAGCACGTACAGCACGCGGTGGCCGAGGATGGGCCAGTTGATCGGCTTGGAGACGAAATCGGTGGCGCCGGCTTCATAGGCTTGCGTGACGGCCTCCAGGTCGTCGCCGCCGGTGACCATGATGACGGGGACGTGGGACGAGCTTTCCAGCTTGCGGATGGCGCGGCAGACGGAGAAGCCGTCGAGCAGGGGCATGTCGACGTCGAGCAGTACCAGGTCTGGGGCATTGTCGCGGAAGCTGGCCACGGCGGCGCGGCCGTCGCTCGCCTCCACCGCGTCGAGCCCGACCTGGGCCAGCATTTCAAGCATTAACAGGCGCATGACGGGGTCGTCATCCGCCACCAGCACGGTGCCGCGTTTGGGGGAATCGAGCGCTGCCATGATTTCATGCTCCCTTCGGCAGGATGAGGCTGAGCGATTGCCGGACTGACTGGAATTCGCGCTCCAGTTGCGCTATCAGGTCAGCAGCACGGTCGGTCTGGCCGGCGCGGGCCATTTGTTCCAGGTCCTTGAACAGCCTGGCCAGGGCGTCGGCGCCGACGTTGGCGCTGCTGGACTTCAGGCTGTGGGCAGTCTTGCGAATGGTGGCCGGGTCGCTTTCCGCCGCCGCTTCGTGCAGTATTGCGAGTTGGCGAGGGGTGTCTTGCAGGAAGGTGCTAATTACGCGCTGCAGCAACAACTCTCCTTGCTCTGCGCTGAGGGCACGGATGGCATCGAGCGCGAAGGGATTGATCACAGCTGGTGCGATGCCCGCCGGCGGGGCCTGGCCCGATGCGGTGCGTACCGCGATGGCCGCAGGCAATGCGCCGGCAGCGCCCATCGGATTTGCCTGGCTTGGGGGCGAAGGACGGGGCAGGGCGATCCAGCGGCCAAGCGTGTCGGCCAGCGCCTGCTGCGAGAAGGGCTTGCTGATGTAATCGTCCATGCCCGCGGCCAGGCAGCGTTCACGGTCTCCCTGAAGCGCGTTGGCGGTGATGGCAACGATCGGCGTGGAGCGCGCCCGGCCGCGCTGCTGTTCAAGGCGGCGTATTTCGGCAGTGGCAGCCATGCCGTCCATCACCGGCATCATGCAATCCATCAGCACCAGGTCGTAGTCGCCGGCCCGCACGGCGGCAAGCGCCTCTTCGCCGTTGGCGGCGCAAGCCACTTCCATGCCCAGGCCGCGCAGCATGGCCGAAGCCACTTCGACGTTGACGGGATTGTCTTCGGCCAGCAGGGCACGCGGGCGCTGTCCGGCACGCGAGCGGGCTAGCGTGTGCGCCGGCGAGGCGCCAGGCATGGTGGCGGACGCCACGCCCTCAGTCGCACGCACCGGGGTCACAATGCAGTCATACAGGTCTGGTTCGCGCACCGGCTTGATGAGCTGGAACGCCACGCCCGCCGCACGGCGCTGCACCTGGTCCGCCGCGTTGCGCTCGGAGGCCAGCAGGATCAGGCGCACTTGGGAGATATCGGGATCGGATTTGATTTCCGCCGCCAGCGCCAGCCCGCCGATATCGTCCAGGCCCATGTCAAGCAGCGCCACATCGTAGGGCGTGCCTCGCGCGGCAGCGGCATGCAGTTCGCGCAGGGCATCGGCCGCGCTGGGCGCGCAATTGCCCTGCAAGTGCCAGCGCGCCAGCAGCCGCTGCAGCGCCAACGCGCTCTCCGCCTGGCGGTCGACCACCAGTGCGCGCAGGCCCTTGGTCGGTTTCTGCTGGAAGCCAGCATCGTCCGCATCGACGCGCCGTTTGTCGAATTGCACGGTGAACCAGAACACCGAGCCACGCCCCAGCGCGTTGTCGACGCCGATCGAACCGCCCATCAGCTCTACCAGTTGCTTGGAGATCGCCAGGCCAAGCCCGGTGCCGCCGTGCTTGCGGGTGGTCGAACCATCACCCTGGGAGAAAGAGTCGAAGATATGCGCCCGCGCCTCGCGCGACACGCCGATACCGGTATCGTGCACCTCGACCCGCAAGCGCGCCGATTGCGCATCTTCCTCCGCCACCCGCACCGCCACCTTGATCCGCCCCTGGTCGGTGAACTTCACCGCATTGCCCAGAAGGTTGACGATCACCTGCCGCAGCCGGTTCGGATCGCCGCAGATCGCCAACGGGATATTGTTCGCCACTGCGAACTCCATCTCGATGCCCTTGGCCTGGGCTTGCGGCGCAAACACGTTCTCGATATCGTCCAGCAGTTCGCGCAGGTTGAAGTTGATGTATTCGACCGTCAGCTTGCCCGCTTCAACCTTGGAAAAATCGAGGATGTCGTTGATGATCACCAGCAGGTGTTCGCCCGAGCGCCGTACCATGCTGGTGTAATGGCGCTGGGTTTCGGTCAGCTCGGTGGCGGCCAGCAGTTCCGCCATGCCCAGCACCCCGTTCATTGGCGTGCGGATCTCGTGCGACATATTGGCCAGGAAGGCGCTCTTGGCCTGGCTGGCTGCTTCCGCCGCGTCCTTGGCCTTTTCCAGCTGCGCGGTGCGGATGCTGACCTGGCGTTCCAGCTCGCCCCGGTATTGCGCCAGCTTGGTGTCGCGGCTCTCGATCTGCGCCAGCATGCCGTTGAAGCTGTCGATCAGCGTACCCAGTTCATCGCTGC